>JAISCG010000059.1 GCA_031265715.1 Holosporaceae bacterium
TTCATTTACCAAACACCGTGTTTAGTAATTTACAAATTCATAAATACATGATTTGAAAGCCAGAGTCAACACTTTTTATTTACAAATTTAAAAATTTATATTATCCTGCAGAAAGATATAGAAATGGACGATTTTTAGAATGAATATAATTATTGATGGAGAGGAATATATAGGACAGAGTGAAGTATTAGAGCTTTTAAACATGAAGAGACACATTCTGTACAGCAAAATTAAAATGGGAGATATTCCTTCTCCACTAAAGCCGGATGAAAGAGCCTTTTGGAAGCGCTCCGAGATAGATGCATACCTAGAAAGCACGAGGAAGAAGAAGGAGGAATGCAGGAATTGTGTGTTCTAAAAATAATTGATTAAACAACATTAGTGTGGTATCATCTCATACTACAATCTTGGTGGAGAGTTACAATGAATATGTTTGGAGATTTCTTAAGAAAGAAACGGCTTGAGCTCAACAAAGGACTAAGAACTTTTTGCCTTGAAAACAAATTGGACGCATCCAATTATTCCAAAATAGAGAGAGGAACCGTATCGCCGCCGTCTCGTGAAAGAATAGAAAAATTTGCAGAATCCCTTAACATAAAAGAAAATTCCGATGATTGGTATAGTTTGTTCGATTTAGCGGCAGTTGCGAAAAAGCGAATACCGGATTATGTGTACAACAATGAAACGTTTGTATCCACATTGCCGCTTTTATTCAGAAAAGCCGATACCGGCGAGCATTATACAAAAGAAGAACTGCTTAAGATTGCTGAAGACATCGGAAAAAGTAGGTAGTTTATGTACAAAATGCCTTACAGATCAGAGCAGGAGATAGATGATGTTGTTAAAAGATTTTTGCAGGATCTTGAAATTAAAGAGCCGCCGGTCGATATAGAGCTTATAGCGGAAAAATTAGGATTAAGAATAGTGCCCATCTTCTCTACAGTCAGGGGATTAAAAGGTCACTTGTCCGTTAACGTTAGTGAAATAGGAATAAATGGTCGTTTTTTTGAGGATGGCAAAGATAATATATATAGGTTTACAGTTGCTCATGAAATAGCCCACTATATTTTGCACAAAGATTTTTATTTGGATTTCATGGGAGCATCATATGATGATTGGTGTGAATTTTATGCAGAGCACAATCACGTCATAGACAGAGCAGAAAGGCAAGCTGACATATTTGCGAGCTTTGTATTATTACCGACTGACATGATAAAGAAAGACGTTGATCATTATTCGCTGATATTTCAGGTTTTAAAGACGTTTTCAAAAAATGAAGAGGATCTCAGGAATGATAAAATTGAGTATGAAATATCACGAAAGTATCGAGTTGCTTTAAAAACTGCCCAGATCCGGTTGAAACATATGTTAAGATTGCAAAAATGAAAGAATTTCAGGAAAAGTTTACTCCAACCATTTTGCCGACGTTAGCAGAATGGTGATATGCTACCCCAGGTATTATCAGGAGATAGAAAAATGGATGAGAAGCAACAGAAGATTATAGACGAGGTTAAGCAGGATATGGATTACAACTTGAAGATGTTGGATTCGTGGCTTTCAATATTCTCAGGGGTTGGAATATGTTGTTTGGTATTGATGTGCGACAAATTCTGCGGTTCTTCGCTCAGTCTATATTTTGTGCTGGAGCTGGGTCTTTTTTTCGTCTCGCTGCTGTGCCAGTTGCTTTCTCACAAAGCGGCTGCTGTTTCGGCGAATTATGATTCGTTGTTTTGGGTAGAATCCGATCAAGAAAATAAATTAAAAGCCTCTAGGCGATTCAAAACATTTCATCATATTGACGTTTTTTTAAAAGACACCGCTTTGTATTCTTTTATTCTGGCTTGTATCTTTCTTGTCGTAATGCTTTGGGTCGGATTATAGAACGGTGCCTGATTGTAATCCTAAACTCTGGCTTTAATATTTCGACACTCAGGCTTTAGAATTTCTAAACTCTGACTTTAAAATCCCACCATTTTGCTGACGTCAGCAATCTACCAAATGAAATCATTGGCTGAGATTTCAGCATTGACGCTGAGTCTCCAGCCGAAGCTGATGGTAATTCCGTTTGATTTGATTGCGCCGTTGTCGATTTTGATGTCTCCGTTGACTTCGATGCTGTCATTGAAGAGGGATTTCCCGAATGATGCTTCGCCCACCACGGTGAGGGTGCTGGTCTTCAGTCCTCCGTCGATGATAACGTCTGTAACCTCCGGTTGAGTATGTTCATCCTCCGGAACCGTGCGCGGAGCAAGGGTAATTTCGCCGGTAATATCTGCGCCCTGCGAGGATATGATTTTTTTGCAGGTGATCTCCTCGATGACCTCCAGCTTGCCGACCAGCGTGAAGACCCCGTCAAATTCGCCCGGTGGATCTTCTCCCGGATCCAATCCGACTTCCAGATCCGCGTCGGTTTCCTTGGTGCCCTTCAGCAAAGTTGCGGAATTGTTAACCATTGTGATCTGCCCGTCTTTTCCTGGAACGACAGAGGCTCCGGACCCCAGAGTACCCTTCAAAATAATCGTAGAATCAGTGCGATAGCCGACGTCTTCCCCGTTTTTCACCGTTGCGCCGGTATCTTCGTCCAGGGAAAACAGCTCGACGCTGTTCGGACAAACATTGGAATCGGGATTGTTTCCGTAATCTATGGTTGCAAACGGTTCTATCCCAAGCTTTGCTCCGTCAACGGTTGTTTGGCCGTCTCCGTCATGCAGATAGCTCAGAATTCCCCTTCCGAACTCGTAGTACGTGAAGACGTAGCGGCCGTCGGAATATTTGAAAATCCGAACTGTGAGAGAAATATTGAATCAGATCCGCCCAACCGGAAGCTGCTTTCAGATTTTCCGGCGTGATCACATAGTCGTAGCGAGCGCCGTCAAGCGTGAGAAAAAACGTGATGTTCATCGTTCCCGGACCGTACGCCTGCTGAACCGAGGAGAAATCCAGAAGTTCTCCCGTTGTGAGTGAAGCTGGTTCTCCCGGCAGTGCGCCGGTGTTGGTAGGAAAATCCAGGGTTGCGCTTGACCCAACGGATCGCGTGGAAAAAACCACGCTGGTTTCATCAACCCTCACCGTGACCGGCTTTCCAGCAACCAGAGCGGAGAAGAAATTGTTAAAATTGCCGTCATTCAGGATATCTTCATTGAATCTCAGCAGCGTGTAGGAGATTCCGTCAACGGTTAGATGAGCCGCCCAATCCTGTCCGGCAAGGGTATTCGTGAACTCTTCATAGGAAAGGGAGAAACTTCCGGAAATCAGTTCCGCCGGCGAGGCAGGCGTGTCGGTTGCCTGCAATCGATGGTGCCGTCCATCCTGCCAGTACCTTTGGTTGTGAACACAAACCCCTGCGTTTTCTCCGCCGTCACAAATGTAACAGAAAGGTCGTCATAGTACTCAGCCTGCTGCCAGGGCTTCAAAGCTATCCAGGGCTGATATTTCAGAATACTCGATCAAATACTTGAGGGTTTTTCCATCAGTCGCGATTTTAAACGCCAACCCAAGGTTGCCGAGAGAGGCGACGAGCCCATGACCCG
>JAISCG010000074.1 GCA_031265715.1 Holosporaceae bacterium
AGCTTGGTGACAATGCATCCATTATCTCTTTCAAATATGGAGTCCGTTCCGTCCGAAATTTTCCCGGTTCCGATGACGCTGTCTGTGAAAGTATACGATTTGCGTCAGCCCAGTCAGAAACCAATAAAATAGAATCGGGACGTAAACCCGCATGGTATGCAGAAAAATCAACATCATCAATCATCTCGACTGAGCTCCGTCAGCACCTCGCGAATTTCTTTTGAAAGTATTTCATGGATTTTTGAAGCGTCGTTTTCATTAGCCAGCAGAGAAGAAATGCGATCAGGAATATTCATTATGCCGTCGCGAATGATTCGACCTTTCGCAAACATTGCTTGCCGAACTTTTTCTGCCGAAATTAGTTCTCCAGTTTCGGATTTGACTTTTGCTTCCAGCAATTTTCCACGCTCGATTTCGTTTTTAAGCTTTGTCTTCACAAGAAGATCATGCATGTCGTTCTGGCTCTCATATGAACTGCTGCCGTTTCTGCGGATCGGAAGATTCGGGTCACGCTGATTTTGAAGTACCGCGTTGGCCGATTTTTCATCTATCATGCCGTCTGTGAGTTTGATTTTTCCTTGGGCGATGAGTTTATTTACGTATTGTTTCGAAAATCCCTGCCGTCGAGCCCATTCAACTTGCGAAATTAATGTCATTATTCAACTCCATTTAATTCAATTTCATCAAAAGTTTTTTTCGATCGATTCTAAAATTGCTTTTTGATTCGTATGTTTCTGCCAACGACGAATAATTGTGTCGACGTATTTCGGATCCAGTTCCATCACGCAGCATCTGCGATCAGTTTCTTCGCAGGCGATAAGAGTTGTTCCGGATCCGCCGAATAAATCCAAAATCAATTCGTCGTGAAGAGAACAGTCGAGAATCGCATCGGCCACAAGTTTTACCGGCTTCACCGTCGGATGCATTTTCAACAATTCATTTTCCTGATCTCGACCGGAAAAACTGTTTATTCCGGAATAATCCCAAACATTTGTTCGATATCGACCGTGCTGACCGAGTTCGAAATTATTCGTATGCGCAGCAGATCCGTTTTTGAAAACGAAAATCAATTCATGTTTGCTCCGATAAAAACTTCCCATACCGCCGTTGTCTTTATTCCAGACGCAGAGTTGTTTGAATTTCGTGTAAGCGGCTCGACCGGCAACCATGATTTCATAAATGTGTTTCCAGTCCATGCAGTGATAATGAACGGATCCGTCTTTGGAAACGGCAACTAAATTTTTAAAAACCAAAGTAAGAAAATCGATAAATTCTGGCTCAGACATTTCTCCGCTGGCCATGGCGAATTCATCATGGTGAACGGATCCAAGTCCAATAATATTATTGATGCGCACATTGTAGGGCGGGTCGCAGAAAACCATATCGGCAACGCGACCGTTCATTAGTTTTTTCACGTCCTTGATTTTTGTGGAATCGCCGCACAGCAAACGATGATTCCCAAGAATCCATAAATCTCCAAGCTTGCTTATCGGTTTCGTATTTTCATCCGGAGGCATTTCATCGTAATCGTCTTCTTCAATTTCATCATTTTTCAGAAGTCTTTCAACTTCGCTCAGATCAAATCCTGTTAAATCAAGATCGAAATTTAGATTCTTTAAATCTTCTAATTCCAATTTTAGAAGCTCATCATCCCACTCAGCCCAGTTAGCAGATTGGTTTGCGATTAATCGGAAAGCTTTAATTTGAGCATCCGTAAGATCATCGGCAATTACGACAGGAACTTCCGTCATGCCGAGTTTTTTTGCCGCTTTTAGTCGCAAATGACCGTCGACAACGGATCCGTCGCTTTTGGCCACAATCGGAATGCGAAATCCGAATTCCTTAATACAACCGACCATTCGGTCAACTACCGAATCGTTCTTTCGGGGATTGCGGGCGTATTCTATCAGCCTCTCAATTTTGAATGTTTTTATTTCCATGCAGTTACTGTTCCTTGTGCCTCAATTATGATGAGTCAACCTCCGAAAAAGTTCTGACGCTAAAAAAGTAACGGGGGCAGCTTACCCGCTCTCTCCCAGGGCATGGAAGGACCCGTCGACCGGAAAGCATTTGTCTTTAATGCCAGGAACAATATCGCAAGAGCATCCGCCTCATCGTCCGTTTGCGGATCGAAACCTCGCAATTTTGCAGCCGCAATCATTTCTTCCTTCGTCGCATTTCCTTTTCCGGTTGCAAATTTTTTAATCGTTCCGACAGAAAACCCTACGCATTTAATGCCGTATTCTTCGCATACGGCAGCCAATGTATGCATGAAATATCCGTATAAATGAGCAGCTTCCGCGCCCGAATGCGCATAGACTCTCTCGAAATATACTTGCTCGATGCTGTGTTCTTGAATCATTTGAGTCAGCCAGCGATAAAAATCCAGAGCTCGAATGCCTGAAACTCTCTTATCATGACGTAGTTTCTTCACACCGCTTATAATTTTCCCGTCTTTCTCAATGGCGTAGCCGCTCAATGTCCCGAGATCTAAAGCCAAAATATTCATTCTCTGCAATCATATGCTCCTACATATATATATTTGGTATTCGTAGAATTTTGTCTAAAGCCCGGCTTGATGTTTTGCTATCATTATATATCTGGAGTTGTTCTCTCGAACTCTGTTTGATACATAAGGAGGCCTGAATATGCTTAAAAAAAATATCGTCCCGTTTAGTTGATAATGAGCTGATAAGGCTAAAAACTGAAGCTGATAACCTGCTTAATTCAGCAGGTGAAATTCAAAAAATTGTTTTAAGTCTATGTTCGCTTGATTCAAGTAATCAGAACTTGTTTTTTGCTTCTGTAGTAAACGGAAGCATTTTTATAAATGATGTGGAAATAATAAACAACCGAGCACATTTGCAGGCAGCAATCTTTAGGATGTTATTCGATCATTATAAAGAGCACTATTGGGAACCGGAGATTGCCTTCATGAAAGTCGATGAAATTTCTAAAATTCTTGAAAATCAAGGAATTCAGATATGCGACATCAAGGGACAAATCAGGCGGAAGATACAGAAAACTCAAAGAAAAATACACAATCAACTTAACGCGGATATTGTTGTTTCTGAAAAATGGAAGGGATACGGTATTAACGGTAGTTTGGCACTCAAAAAAGGAAGCTTCATTTTTCAGGCTTTTTAAACCCTTCCTTTTCCAAGGTGATGCCACTTTTTCCAAGGTGATGCCACTTTTTTTTGAGGCCCTCATTTATCAAGGTCGATTTTAGCCCAAAGTGATGCCACTTTTTTCCAGAGGCCCCCCACAATTTTTTTTACCTGGTCCATAATGGTTTTGTTGAAGGAGAAATTGGTCGAATGACCGAATGTATGGACGAGGAAATAATGCTGAGAATCACAGGGTATGCAAAAAAGCTGGGCAGACTGAAATTCATGCATTTTATGGATGAAGAAGATATTCGACAGGAGTTTTTGTGCGAACTGATTGCGAGTGCGAAAAATTATGACCGATCCAAAGGAGATTTTCGGAAATTTGCGAACGTCGTTTTGCATAGAAAGTATTTCATGATGTTGGAGAAATATAATTGCGCAAAAAGAAATGTAAACATTCCGCACGAACCTCGCGAAAATTATTTCGCATCGGATTTTTTCAATGAAATATCTAAATCGTCGGATTTGAAAAAAATGATCATGCGATTACCGTGCAGATATCGGGATGTATACCCATTCATGATGAGAAGTTGGATTTTTTCAATTGGACTTTTTGAGTAAAAATGATATAAGGATGGTATGAAGAAAGATTTTTTAAGCAAAGAAGAGTACGAGAATCTACGTAAG
>JAISCG010000087.1 GCA_031265715.1 Holosporaceae bacterium
AGCACGATAATTCCCTGGATAACGTTGGACAGAATCACGACGCTCAGATACCCGCCGAGTCCCTTCACATCCACTCCGCTTTTCAATTGCACGGCGGCGGAAGAGACAAATCCGAACAGTGCCAGGGGAAGCGCCTTCACCACCCATCCGATAATAATCAAAAACATTCCCTGAATCATTCGAAAAAAATTATGCAAAGATCGGGATTCGTTCGAAGGCATGCAGCGAATCGCAATTCCGATAATGATGCTCATCGCCAGAGCTCCCATCACATTATGTTCAAGAAACGGAGACAATATGTTGGACGGAATAATGTCCAGCAGATAATTCACGTACTTTCCGTCTTCTATGGCTCTGTGCGCGACTCCGCCGGCGGCCGAAGTAATGTTCGACGGAGAAATCAGCATGTACAAAATGCAGGCAGTAAGAGACGCCGCCACCGTCGTGCCCATGGTATAAAAAAGCGCCTGTTTCCCGATTTGTTTCAATCGAACACTCTGACTGTCCTGGGACAGCGAAACAATCACCGAAACAACGATTATCGGTAAACTCATGCATTTGAAAATTTTTATAAAAGCGTTCGAGATAAAATTTGCCGTCGGCTGCAAAATCCCGCAATATCCGCAGACGCATCCCAGAATAATTGCAATCAGATACAGCATTCCCCGATTATTCATCGATATTTTTTTATTAAAAAAACCGTCCGACAACATAGCAAAATTCCTCATAAAAAAATTAAATATAATTCCGCAAGGGCAAGATACATTAATTGTTTAACAAACTCCATAAAAATAACGTTTCGGATAAACGCAATGTGAGCTTCGTTCGAAACTAAATTTTTTTGAGGATTTTTTAGGAAATACGCCTCGCAGAACCGCAGCGTACTCAATGTACGTGAGGATTCGAGAAGCGGATTGACAACAAAAATACCAAAAAAATAACGTTTCGAACGAAGCTCGATAGTGGTATTGTTTCCGAATAACACAACTATGGTGTAAAAAATGGAATTTACCGGCGCATTATGGGCCGTTCCTTTTTTGGGAATTATTTTTTCGATGTCCTTTTTGCCGCTGCTGTGTCCGAAATTGTGGGAAAAATACGGATGTTTTGTGCCGCTGTTTTGGAGCGGAGCATATCTGTCGGCCGTCGCAATTTGTTTCGGTCCGGGAGAAATCGTTCCGGCGGTTTGGGAACCGATACTGACGGATTACCTCCCGTTTATAATTCTGATTTCCGCATTATATATTGTATCGGGCGGCATTTTTGTCGATTTTCCGCGGGGACGCGGCTACATTTTCAACACGCTGTTCCTGTTTTGCGGAAGTATCATCGCCGGATGGATCGGAACGACCGGCGCGGCGGCGTTGCTGATTCGCCCTTTTTTGCGCGCAAACACGGGACGCCTGCACACAACTCATCTGCCGGTATTTTTCATACTTATGGTGGCGAATATCGGCGGAGCGGCAACTCCCCTCGGAGACCCTCCGCTGTTCATAGGATTTTTGAAGGGGATAGATTTTTTCTGGTTTGTAAAAAAATTGTATCCGTTTTCGCTGGGAACGCTCACGTTTTTAAGTCTGTTGTTTCTCGTCACGGATTACATTTGTTTCAAAGCGGATAAAGAAATTTCTCGTCCGCAAACAAACGAACCTTCGATTCGCGTTGAAGGAATGATGAATATCATTTTAACGGCAATCATTTTGGCGGCGGTTATTTTTTGCAATTTCGAAGGCACGTTCACGCTGCTCGGGGAAAAATTTTCGATTTCATCGCTTTTGCGCAATACAATCCTGTCGGCAATTTCGATAATTTCACTGAAATTCACGCCGCCGGAAATTCGTGAAAAAAACAGTTTTTCCGTGGCTCCGATAAGGGAAATCGCGGAATTGTTCGCCGGAATTTTCATCACGGTCGTACCGATCATCCGAATACTGCACCTGGGATCTTCCGGAGCATTCGGATGTTTGTTCGACTGGATTGCGCCGGGCGGAGAATTCGTCGTGGACAGATGTTTCTGGGCCTGCGGAACTTTGTCGTCATTTTTGGACAACGCTCCGACGTTTTTGATCTTCTTCCACCTGACCTCCGGAGATCCGAACATTCTTATGACCGTAAAATCCAACCTCCTGACGGCCTTCTCGGTTTCGAGCGTATTTATGGGAGCGATGACCTACATCGGGAATGCTCCGAATCTGATCGTAAGATCCATATCGGTAAGCTACGGACTGAAAGTGCCGTCATTTTTGGGATACATGGTATGGTCAATGGCATTGTTAGCGCCGATTTTTATAGTAATATCATATTTTTTATAGCGGATTTTAAAAATGTCTCCACACATCCCGGTACTCCTGAAAGAAGTTTTGGCCATGCTCTCCCCCGAAGACGGCGGCGTTTATTTCGACGGAACTTTCGGCGGAGGAGGATACACCCGGGCAATTTTGGAAGCGGCGAATTGCCGGGTGATTGCTTCGGATCGCGATTCGTTCGTGGAAAAATTTGCGGACGAAGTAAAATCTCTTTATCCGTCGAGATTTGATTTTTTTCATGAAAAATTCGGCAACATAAAATCGATTTGCGGTTCCGAACAAAAATTGGACGGAGTCATATTGGATCTTGGAGTTTCAACTTTTCAGCTGACCGATCCGGAGCGCGGTTTTTCCTTCAATCTTTCCGGCCCCGTCGACATGGGAATGGGATTGTGCGATCAAACCGCAATGGACGTCATCCGAAAATACAAAAAACAAGATCTCGCCAATATAATTTATGAATTCGGAGAGGAACATTTTTCCCGTCGAATTGCGGAAAATATCAAAAAAAATATCGGAAAAATACACACCACCGAAGATTTGGCCCGGGTAATCCGCTCCTGCGTAAAAAAAACTGGGAAAACGGATCCGGCAACGAAAACTTTTCAATCTCTGCGGATTTTCGTGAACAAAGAATTGGACGAACTGAAAAAAGTTTTGCGGGATTCCGTCGATCTGTTAAATCCCGGAGGAAAAATCATCGCCGTCAGTTTTCATTCGCTTGAGGATCGCATCGTGAAACTGTTTTTCCGGGAATTGATAAAGACCCGTCCCGAATTCCGTGAAAAATCCTTCACCCTGTTGACCAAAAAACCGATCATTCCGTCGGCGGAAGAAATCGCCGTTAACCCAAAATCAAGATCTGCTAAACTTCGCGGAATTTCTGTGGTATGCTGAGGCGTTTTTGGTGCTGCAGGTAATGATAACAAGAAAGTCCACAATATTTTTTGTTCTTCTGATTTTCGTTTTCGGGTCGTGGTTGTTTTATTTAAAATACAGTGTTATGTCCATCGAAGATCGAATTCGCCGCGCGAAAAAAGAATTAATCATTGAAAAAAAAAATCACCACATTCTGAAAGCGGAGTGGAAAGCGCTTACGTCTCCGGAAAGAATCCAAAAACTTACCGTAAAGCATCTGAACATGCATCAGGTCGAACCGTCGCAGCTGCTGGAATTCGACCCGTCCGTTTTTCATTCTGAAAAAAGCAAATACAAAGAAACCAAAAAATTATCAAGACTGGTGAAAGAGATTCTTTCGGCGAAGGATAGTGATTAATGCACACCGGTTACGGAAATAATATATATTCGCTGTCGCGTTCTCTGAAAGTTGCGAAACAGAGAACACTGTTTGCCATCAGCGTTTTTCTGCTGCTGTTCGCTTCGCTTGTCGTGCGACTCGCGCAGGTTATGGTTTTCAACGACAAGGACGAAAAACACGGATCGAATTTTATTCCGCTCGTAATTTCCCGGGCGGACGTTACGGATCGAAACGGAGTGATCATTGCGACAAGTTTGCCGACGGTATCTTTGTACGCATGTCCGCACGAAATAATAAACGTGGAGGAAGCTGCCGAAAAAATTTCGGCCGCGCTGACCGATCTGAATAAAGCCGATATCGTAAAAAAATTATCCTCCGAAAGAAAATTTCTGTGGATAAAACGAAATTTATCCCCGACGCAGGAGCAGAACGTTTTGAACCAGGGTATTCCGGGAATGCATTTTTTAAAAACGGAGCGCCGAGTGTACCCGGACGCAAATTTGCTGGCGCACGTCATCGGCGGGACCGATATCGATAATGTCGGAATCGCCGGAATCGAAAAAACGTTCGATGAATCGCTGCGGGAATCTTCCGAACCGATCGTACTCTCCGTCGATGCAAAAATTCAGTACGCCGTTCATGACGAATTACAAAAAAGCATCGAAGAATTCAGAGCGGTCGGAGGCGCCGCCGTCGTAATGAAAATATCCACCGGCGAAATAATATCTCTGGTCTCTCTCCCCGATTTTAATCCGAATAAAAATTCCGATCCGCACGCAAAAGAGCGTTTCAACATGGTTACGTCTTCGGCCGTCGAACCGGGATCGTCCGCAAAAATTTTCAACACCGCTTTGGCGCTGGAATCGGGACGAATTACTCCGTTCACCGTGTACGACGCGCGTTTTCCTCTGAGCATCGGAAAATTCAAGATCCACGATTTTAGAGGACTCGGAAAATTTCTTTCGGTGGAAGAAATTTTGAAATATTCTTCAAATATCGGATCCGCAAAAATTGCGCTCGACGTCGGACGCGACGCTCAGAAGAAATTTTTCAAAAAAATCGGACTGCTGGACATTGTTTCCTGCGAACTGTCGGAAACCCAACGCCCACTCTATCCTGCTCCGTGGACGGAAATAAGTTCCGTAACAATCTCGTTCGGACACGGAATCGCACTCAGTCCGCTGCACATGATAACCGTGGTCTCCGCCATAATAAATGACGGAATTTTATGCACCCCCACCCTGTTGAAACGTGAAATTTCAACGCCGGGACAGAGAATAGTTTCGAAAAAAACGTCCGACCTGATGAAAGCGCTCATGCGAATCAACGTCACCGAGGGACGAAACAAATACGCGGATGTTCCCGGATATTTTGTCGGAGGAAAATCCGGAACCGCGGAAAAACAAAAACACGGACGCTATCTGAAAAATTCCAACTACACCGGATTTATCGGAGCATTCCCGATGACGGATCCGAAATATTCCGTATACGTATTGCTGGACGAACCTCAGTCAACCGCAAAAACTCACGGATACAGAACCGCCGGTTGGAACGCCGCTCCGACCGGCGCGCGCATCATAAAAAGAATCGCGACAATGTTGGGCATCGTCGTATCATCAACCCCGGAACCGGATTGGAAAAGTATAATGAGAAATATGATATGAAAAAAACGGATTTCAAATTTGAGGATTCGCTGCCGACTCCCTGCGACAATTCAAAATCGGTTGAGCCCGGAAGCATGTTTTTTGCGCTGAGCAAAAATGAGGATCTGAAAAAAAAGCATATCGACGAAGCAATCGCGAACGGCGCAAAAATTATCGTAGTTGAAAACGGAGAAAAAATTTCCGAAGCAAAAAACGGCGTCAAATTTATTTCCGTGGAAAATGTCAGAATTGCATTGGCAAAAACCGCCTCCGAATTTTTCGGAAGCAATTTTGATTACAAAACGGCCGTCACGGGCACCAACGGAAAAAGTTCGACGGCGGATATTCTGAGACAAATCTGGATCACGTCCGGAATCGAAGCTGCGAGCATCGGAACTCTGGGAGTAATCACAAAAACCGATCGGGAAAAACTTCCGCATAACATGACTTCGCCGGATTGTTTGGAACTGCATAAAATTCTGCACAAACTTTGCAAACGCGAAATTAAAAATATCGTGCTGGAAGCAACCAGCCAGGGATTGGATCAGCACCGCCTCGATCCGATAAAATTTGACGTCTGCGCTTTTACGAATTTTTCCCGGGATCATCTCGATTATCACAAAACAACGGAAAATTATCTGAACGCGAAAATGAGGCTTTTTTCGGAGTCGGCTCATGAAAAATCTGTTTTTATCGTTAATGCCGACGATCCCTGCTCGGAAAAAATTCGAGAGATCGCAAAAAATCGCGGAGTGAAATGCGTCGACTACGGACACGCCGCAAATGATATCAAAATTTTGGGCGTAAATCCGGAAGAATCGAATCAACAGGTTAGCGTCGATTTTTTCGGAACGAAAATTTCCTTCGCTCTGCCTCTTCCGGGAACTTTCCAGATACATAACGCGATGTGTGCCGCCGCCGCCTCTTACTTCAGCGGCGTCTCCGTTGAAAAAATTTTCGAAGGATTAGAAAAATTGCAACAGATCGACGGACGATTGGAGTTAGTTGCGAAAAATATATACGTGGATTATGCGCACACTCCGGACGCTCTGCAGAACGCAATTCTGTCTCTGAAAAATCTCAAGAAAAACAGAATGATAACGGTCTTCGGCTGCGGAGGAAACAGGGACAAAGAAAAACGAATACTGATGGGACGCGTCGCCGAAAAATTTTCGGATGTTGTGATCGTAACGGACGACAATCCGCGGGATGAGGATCCGCAACAAATTCGAAAAATGATTTTGGAAGGATGCCCAAACGCCGGCGAAATCGGCGACAGAAAAATTGCAATCGAATCGGCCGTGAAAATGTTGTCGGAGGGAGACGTACTTTTGGTCGCGGGAAAAGGTCACGAAACGTATCAAATAATCGGAAAAGAATTGCAAGAATCGGATGATAAAAAAATTATAACGGACGCGGTGAAAAAATGATTTTTTCCAAGACTGAATTATCAGATATTTTCGGACAAGCGATCAGTGAAAACATAAATGATATTTGCATTAATTCAAACGACGCAAAACCCGGAGATTTATTTATCGCACTGAAAGGTGAAAAATCCGACGGGCACAATTTTATCGATCAAGCTTTGAATAACGGAGCCGCACTTGCGATTTCCGAAAAATACATTGAATCGGATAAAATCATAAATGTGAAATCAACCAAGGACGCGCTGATCAAATTGGCGAAATACAACATTGCGAAATGTTCCGCAACCTATGTCGGCGTCACCGGCAGCGTCGGAAAAACGACAACTAAGAGTTTGATTTATCACATTCTTTCTCGCCTGCTAAAAAATTCGGTTTACACCACGAAAAAAAATTTCAACAGTCAGATCGGTCTTCCCGTGTGCGCCGCCGTCATGCCGAGAGATACGAAAATCGGCATTTTCGAAATGGGAATGAGTGAAGCCGGCGAAATCAAAAAATTAGTCGACCTGATTCCGCCGTCCGTTTCCATCATTTCCAAAATCTGCGAAGCCCACGGAGAATTTTTCAATTCGGTTTGGGATATCGCGAAGGCAAAATCCGAAATTTTCGAAACGCAAAAAAACCGGGAGGCGGCAATTATTCCGCTCGATTCTCCCTACGCGGATTTTTTAAAACGAAGAGCGATCGAAAACGGAATCAAAAATATTTTCACCTTCGGCGCGCACTCCGCGGATGCAAAAATTATCGATCGACAATTTTCGGATAATAAATGCAGAGTTCGCGCAGAAATTTTGGGAACAAAAACGGATTTTTTATGTCCCGAAAATTTTTTGATCGAAAACTGCCTGCCCGCCCTGCTCTGCGCACACATCGTTTCCGGAATATCTCCGCAAAATCTCGCCGACGAAATTCATTCTTTTGAATTATCTCCGGGGCGCGGTTCACGCATCTATTTGGAAGATCGAGATATAATTTTGGCGGACGATTCCTACAACGCATGCATGACGTCGACAAAATCCGCAATCAAATTGCTCGCCGAACAAAAAAATCGCAGAAAAGTTTTAATCCTCGGAGATATGCTCGAACTCGGAAAAGATGAAATTCACCTGCACGAAAATCTGTCGGCTACCATAGATAAATTCGAAACGGACATCGTTTTCGCCTGCGGCCCTCTGGCGAAAAAGCTGTTCGATAATCTGCGAGACTGCAAAAAAGGAGCTTGGTGTCCGAATTCTGCGGAGCTCCTCGAAAAAGTCCGGGGAAATTTACAAAACGGAGATTGTATTTTGGTGAAGGGCTCTAACTCGACAAAAATGAACCTCATCGTTGACGCCATAAAAAAATCCGACTGACCTCAAAAGAAATATATTGAGAAAAACACCGGAAAATCAGAAAAAAGGCCTGTATTTTTTTATTTTAGGGTTTAATATAGATTATAATCAAAACGCGGAATTACAAAATGGAAGATAACGAACTATTTTACAGCACCATAAAAGATGCAACCCCTGCTATGTCTCAATATCTGACAATAAAAGCGCAGTACCCCGGTTGTTTGCTGTTATTTCGGTTGGGAGATTTTTTCGAACTGTTTTTCGACGATGCAAAAACGGCGTCGGCGATATTGAACATCGCTCTCACGCACCGCGGAAAACACATGAATGAAGACGTGCCGATGTGCGGCATTCCGGTCGCAACTTTGGACGCCTACGTCGGACGTTTGGTGAAATACGGCCAAAAAGTGGCCATATGCGACCAGGTGGAGGACGTTCAGGAAGCGAAAAAACGCGGAGGAAAATCGCTCATAAAACGAGAGGTCACCAGAATTCTCACCGCGGGAACAATTATCGAAGAAAATCTGCTGGATTCCGCGTGCAACAATTTTTTGATGTCGGTTGTTCCGAACATCTGCGCAAAAACGGAAAAAATCAAAACCGTCAGCTTTGCTGCCATAGATATTTCCACCGGCGATTTTTTCGTAAACACGTGTCTGCCGAACGAATTTTCGTCGGTTTTTGAAATGTACAGACCGCGGGAAATCCTGATTTCTTCCGGCATCGAAAACACTGAATTTGCAAAATCTCTGCCCCGAACAAGTAAAACCTTAATAACGTCTCTCCCGGATTCAAAATTTAATCCTTCCGTGGAAAAACAAAGATTGGAGCGATATTTTAAAGTCAGCACATTGGACGGTTTCGGCATAAAACTGAACAACGAGCTTTCGGCCTGCGGCGCGGTTTTGGAATATCTGATGATCACCCAGCGCGGAAATTTTTCCGAATTGCCGCCGCCGAAAAAAGTGTCCTTTTGCGATTATCTGATCATCGATCCCTCGACCGCCAAAAGTTTGGAAATAACCGTGTCGACCCACGGAGAATATGAGTACAGTCTGCTCGGAGCGATCAACAAAACGAAAACCGCTTTCGGATCGAGAGCCCTCGCGGCAAGAATCGCCATGCCTTTGGTTAACAAAGAATTGCTGGAAAAACGCCTGGAGTGCGTGGAGTTTTTTCTGAAAAACGAAAAATTGATGCGGCTGACGCGGGAAACCCTCGCCGGATGTCCGGATTTTGAAAGAGCCGTCTGTCGCATAAAATTCAATAAATTTTCTCCGCGAGATCTCGGGGATATCCGCGAATCTCTGCGCATAATCGCCTCCCTGAAGGATATTTTTTCCGATATTCAAATACCGAGTGAAGGCGAATACTTTTTTGAAAAATTGAGGGATTTTTCCGATCTCCACAGATTGCTGAAAAAGGCTCTCGTCGAAAGGCTTCCCGTTTCGAACATCTCCCCCGGGATCATTGCCGACGGATATTCGCCGAAATTGGATAATCTGAGGTATCTGAGAAATCACAGCGAGGAACTGATCGCCGATTTGCAGCAAAAATACATCTCGGAAAGCGGCATCAATACACTGAAAATCAAGAATAATGGCGTTCTGGGATGGTACATTGAAATATCTCTGTCTCAGAAAAGCAAAGTTCCCCCCCATTTCATTCACCGGCAGACATTGGTAAACGGAGCAAGGTACACCACCGAAGATTTGATCGCACTGCAGTCGAAATTAACCGACGTCACGGACGAGCAGGACGCGGAGGAAACGCGGCTGTACAACGAAATCGTAGGCGAAGTTTTAAAATTTGATGAAGAAATTTCCTACGCCGTGAAAATGCTGTCGCTACTCGATATTCACTCGAATTTGGCCTGCGTGGCTCTGGACAGAAACTACGTTCGCCCGGAAATTTCCTCGGATCCGATTCTTGAAATAGAAAACGGTCGCCATCCGATTCTCGATTTATGCACAAAAGAATTCATCGCCAACAGCTGCGACCTCACCGCAGAATCAAAAATTTGTTTGCTGACCGGTCCCAACATGGCGGGAAAAAGCACCTACCTGCGACAAAACGCGCTGATCGTCATCCTCGCCCAGGCGGGAAGCTACGTCCCGGCAACCAAAGCCGCCGTCGGAATCGTGGACAGATTGTTTTCGCGGATCGGAGCATCCGACGATATCGCGCGCGGACGCTCAACTTTCATGGTTGAAATGATAGAAACCGCAACCATCCTAAACCAGGCAACCGACAAATCCTTCGTAATATTGGATGAGGTCGGCCGGGGAACCTCCACCTACGACGGTCTTTCCATCGCCTGGGCCGTTGTCGAAAATCTGTACAATATCAACAAATGTCGGGTTTTGTTCGCCACTCATTACCGCGAGCTCACGGCGCTGCAAAATTCTCTGAAAAATATAAAATGCAAAACGCTGAAAGTTCAGGAATGGAACAAGGAAGTTGTGTTTTATCACAAAATTATCGAAGGAATCGCCGACAAATCCTACGGAATTCACGTCGCCGGCGCCGCCGGAGTTCCGAGATCCGTCATAAGAAGAGCCGCCGAACTGCTGAAAAAATTTGAATCAACCATGGATAAAAATTGCGCAAGCATTTTTGAGATGTCGGAACAAATGGAACTGTCCTACAACGCCGATTCCGAACTGAGAGAAAAACTGAAAACTTTGAACATTAACGACATTTCCCCGATCAACGCCCTGGAAATACTTCAAGAACTAAAAGCTGCCGTCTGACTTTTTTTTTATACAATTTTTTACAAAAAGAAGCCGCGGAGAAAATTCCCCGCGACCAAAAGGCTATTATTAGAGACCCATAATAGCTTCGAAGAGAAGTGCGACAGCCAACACTGCATTCGGAGTGTAACCGATCCCTGCCGGCTTAGCATTATCATAATCAGGAATTCTAACAGCCTCAGAAGCGATATCCTCTCCCCCCTCGGCAAGGCCAACTATACGTGCCAACATACACACCAGGAAGTTCACATTTGCTCCCGCCTTATTGGTGGCCCGAATCGCCCCGGGAGCAGCCTCAGGGAAAAGCATCCCATTATCTGTGACATACGTCTTCAACTTTCCCTCATTATGAGCTTTTATAACAAAATTGGACAACACCACAAGCTCTTTCAATTTATCATGACCCGCAGGAGCAGGGTTCAAAAGAAAACCGACGGCTCTTCTCAAGAAGCGCGCAAATGTAGCCTCACCGTTAATAACACCATAGCATGTAGCACTAGCAAAAGTAGCTCCTGCCACACCACTATTAGTATCATTGGCGTAAGGTAGTTTGAGAAGATCCCAAACAGCGGCCAACATTATGGTATTCTTATCTGAAATCACCTGGTCCGCAGCAATAATACCAGCAACTGTGGCACCAATTCCATTCCTATTATCCCCCCCCGCAACTTCCGCTGTAGGCGTGTCCTCCGCAGGAACAACGTCCGGAGCAAGAGTAATTAACATCCGCAGGCGCGACAATCCGCCCCCCTCCCCATCCGAATGGGCGCCGACATACGTAAGAAGATTGTTAAATGATTCCTGTATACTCTGCAGAGTCTTATAAATATTACCGTTAGAAGAATTTTTGCAGATATAGTTCCCCGCAGCAGCAGCAGGAACATGAGCACGATCAGGTAAAACAACCGCAGCTCTCGCCCCCGGCGTACTATCATTTACTGTCCGCAAAAAAGGGCAACCTCCATAATACGCTACGCCCGTCGGAGAGAACAGGGCCTTACAATCATCAAAAAACAACACCGACGCGAGAAGCGTCCCAACCGAAAAACCTAACTTATTCATTTCTTTATTCCTTCATTCTTTTAAAAATTACAACCCTTTTACACTCTTCGTTGCGACCAAACGCACTGTCCAGGCATCCGATTTCAACTTCGCATGAATATAATGCTTATACGTGCTCCCCGGAGCCGGATAAGAAGCACCCGAAATCGTTTCGCTGATGGTCACATCCTTACCGGAGCTCTTTCTGTACTCGACCTCACCTCTCAGCATAACCAAACCGATACTCTTTTCACATCCTAAAGCTATAACCGGAGACGAGAAGTTAGCATTGGCACTTGCACCGCTAGTGCCGGTGGTCAATGTCAACTTAGAGAAAGCAACACCGCCCTTTACATAGTATAAAGCCCCGGTACAGTCATTAAAGACACCGAATCTTACAGCAACAGCCGGAACAAATCCTCCGTGCTTCAACTTACTGGAGACATCTTTCCCGTAAATACTACGCAACCCAAAGTCGCCAGCGGTCTTTTTCTTATTGCCGGTAATATCGAAGGACACCTCTGCTCCAACATATCCGCTGCCAACCAAGTGACCGTAACCGAAAGCAACCCATGCCCCGGGATTGGTAGAATTGTTGTCCACCATCTTCTTACCCACGGCACCGCGTGCAGTAAAGCCGGTAACCACCCCTGTGGCATCTAAAGTAACGCTTGTAGTTTCGTTGATATAGCCTCCGTTTGCCGCCAAAGCAGCCGTGATAAGCCTCTTTGCCTGTTCCTCTCTCTGACCCACAGGAGCCCCCCCCCCCATCCCCCAGATGTTACCGCCGCCCGGAATATTAATACTGGTGAGTGTATGATCTTTACAGGTCGCTTTTCCCTTGTTACTCGCAAGGGTCAAACCGACTGCACCATAAAAGCCTTCATGACCATCCCTTGCGGAGGAAAAGCTGCCTTCGTCAGCGCACTGCCCTTCACTTGTCGCAGAGCCTGTGTCACCATCAGCCACAGAGGTCTGCAACAGGAAGCCGAAGACCCCCATTACAATAAATATTTTCTTCATTTATTTACTCCATATTATTCGATATCAAAAACAAACCATACTATTAATTTAGTAAATAAATCAGAAAAAATCAATTTTTTTCATTTCATTTAAAAAAAACAACAAATTTCAAGGCTTTTACCTCTCCGCCCCTCTGATAGAGACTGTGTTTATTCGGTAACAGCTACACAGAAACGTTCAGATGTTGTCGAATGGTTTTTAAAATTTTTGAAAAAACCGCTCCGGGAGAGCCGTCTGCGTTTATCAGTGTTGTGCAAAACGGGAAAGCGGCGGATACCTTGCAGAATCCCTCCCTCACCGTGCTGTACCGAATGCGACTCATCTCGTCGTACTCGTCGAAGTTACAGCGCATTTTTACCCGCTCGATTGAAATATCAACGTCGAGATCCAGAATTATTGTCAAATCCGGTTCGAAATCGCCGACGGTCATCTGCTTTAATCTCATTATGTCGCCGACGGAAACCTGTTTTAAAATTCCCTGGTAGACCAATGATGAATAGTAAAATCTGTCACAAATGACAAAATATCCGTCCTGTATCTTTGGAAGTATCAGTTTTACAAAATGGTCGCGGCGCGCTGCAAACATCAGCAAAACTTCACAGATCGGATCGATTTTCCGGGTTTCTTTCAGAAGATCCCGGATTTTCTCCCCGGCTTCGGTGCCCCCGGGTTCCCGGGTAACGCAGACTTTTTGGCCGAGGTCGGATAATTTTTCCGCCAGCAGTTTCACCTGCGTCGATTTTCCGACTCCGTCACAGCCTTCAAAAACGATGAATTTTCCGCCGCAATTAACGGACATCTTTAATTCCCGTCGGTTTTTCAACGGATTTGTCGTCTTCTTTTCCGAAAATAAATTGCTTTATACGGATAATCATTTGTTGAATAAAATTAACCCTTTCAATCGAGTCACAGGCGAATAAGTCGTACGGTCGAGATGTGAAATTCCCGTATTTACAGGTGAGTTCGCCGACTTTTGATCCGAGAACTACCGGAGCCTCCAACAGATCGCCCGCCTTTATTTCGACTTTAAACGAGTCTTTATATTTTTTCGGAACAGAAACAACAACATTTTCGTGGACGCAGATTCCCACTTGCTCTTTTATTCCGAACAATACCGGAACTTCGGAAACGGGCTTGCCGGCATCGGCTACTTTTATCGGAACAAATTCCTTGAATGCGAGCGCCAACAACTTGTTCGCATCCTGTGCGCGAGATTTGGCCGTTTTGCACCCGTTGACGACAACAATTATGCGCTTTCCGTCGTTCTGAGCGGAAACCGATATTCCGTACCCGCCGGCATCGGTTTTTCCGGTTTTCAGACCGTCAACTTTCAGAGAATTCCCCAGAAGCGTGTTGCGATTTTGCTGGGTAATCGAGTTGACCGTAAAAACTTTTTCGGAGAAATAGTGATAATGCCGGGGAAAATCCGCAATAATCCTCCGGGAAATGATTGCGATATCGTGAACGGTGGAGAAGTGATTTTCATGCGGGAGCCCGGCCGGATTTTCAAAATTCGTACTTTGAAGACCGAACTCTGCGGCCTTTTCGTTCATTTCCTTAACAAAAGCCGAAACGTCCCCGGACATTCCCTCCGCAATCACGACACAGGCGTCATTTCCGGAATGAACCGCTATGCTTTTTACGAGATCCTCGACCTTCGCCATGGTTCCGGCCTGAAAAAAGCTGCGAGAACCGGTCATTTTCTGGGCTTTTTCGCTGACGGGAAATTCCGTGTCAAGCGCCAGGCGACCGGACTCGAGAGCCGAAAACACCAGATACAGCGTCATCAACTTGGTCATCGACGACGGAGCGCATTTTGTATCCCCCTCTTTTTCGAAAATGCACTCTCCGGTTTCACAATCAATTGAAATCGCCTGCTCGGCGCTTAACAATTCGTCCGGTTCCGGTTTTTGCTTCACCTTCCCGGCGTCGACAATGCCGAACACAACAACCGCCAAAAAAATTACAACTTTCCTCATTAATTCTCTCCCTGTAATCGGTTAATAATACCGGTACCGCGCCGACAATAGAAGTAACCCGATCCAAGACTTACAACAAAAAATCACAAATGTAAAATTCAGCGCTTTTAAAACAGCTGACACTGTGGTAGCTTCGTTGAAGTCAGACTTAGTCGAAACTAGATTGTTTCGAGGATTTTTTAGGCGTTTTTCCGCACAGAACCGCAGCGTACTAAGTGTACGTGAGGATTCGAGCAGAAAAACAACGACAAAAATACCGAAAGAATGACGTTTCGAAGCCGCCGTGGCTCAGTGGTAGAGCACATCCTTGGTAAGGATGGGGTCGTGAGTCCGATTCTCACCGGCGGCACCATGGCTTTGGTTTTTTTAGATCAAACACTGTCAGGTACCCATTTAAAAATTCACCGGATTCTTGCACTTCTGTCTTAATTCTTTGATTGCATCCGCATAATTTTGATTTTTAAAAATATAAGATCCCGAAACAAAACTGTCAGCGCCGCGTTCGGCGCATTCTCCGACGGTCAGATCCGTTATTCCGCCGTCAACGCAAATCTCAATCTGCGAAGGCAAAAAATTTCGAAGGTCCGAAATTTTGTCCAGCTGAGATTTGATAAAATTCTGTCCGGAACTTCCGGGATTTACTGTCATCACCAAAACCAAATCCGCGATATCGGCACAATAATGCACGACATTTGGCGAAGTTGCGGGATTCAGTGCGACCCCCGCTTTTTTCCCGAGCGATTTTATATCTCCGAGAGTCCGATGCAGATGCCGGCACGTCTCGGCATGAACGATAATAACGTCGGCTCCGGCTCGGGCAAAATTTTCGATATATTTCTCCGGATTTTCCGTCATCAAATGAACGTCAAAGCGCAGCCGCGAAAGTTCTCTGTGCCGGGCAACCGTAAGATGACCGAAGCTGATCGAATCCGTGAATGAACCGTCCATAATATCCCAGTGAATCGCGTCGGCTCCGGCATTGTCAACACGAACCAACTCGTCGCCGGTTTTTCTGAAATCGGCCGATAACATTGACGGAATAATCATCTTCAGTCCCGAATATCAAAAGCGGAAACGAATTCCAGCCATTCGCCTTTGCTCAGGCCGCTGTCTTTTTCGGAAATTTTTTCACCGCTCACCATGCGCTTCAGCAATTCCGCACATTTTTTCGAAAGGGAAAAAGCACCTTTTTGATAATTCATGAATGCATCATGGGTGAGCGGCAACCATTTTTTCAAAATTTCCAAAATAATTTCGGCGTAGCAACTGATTTCGTACTGCGCGTGGGAATCCGCCCGAAGTTTTAAAAAATGCATCAGATTGTGCAGGTTTATCTTCCAATACATTTCCGTGTAGATATTTACTGGCAGAATCGTTCTGGACAATTCCCGGGTCAATGACAATTCATTAATCATGTGAGAATATTTTTCGTAGGCGTCGCCGCAGGATTGCTCGAGAATTCTTAAAATTTCCTCAGCACTGTCTTTGTCAAATTCATCGGAAGAACGCCCCTGTTTGTTGGTTTCGGATTGCCGCGCCAACTGCGAAATTTCCGGAATATAAAATTCGTTATTCAGCACGGAGTACCGGGCGGAATATTCGTTCACGGATGCGGTGCGATGTCTCACCCACTGGCGAGCAACAAATATCGGCATTTTCAGATGAAGCTTAATCTCACACATTTCAAACGGAGTGGTGTGTCGATGCCTCATGAGATAATTTATCAGTCCGCGATCTTCATTGATTTTTTTTGTTCCCGCTCCGTAGGAAACGCGAGCCGCCTGAACTATCGACGCGTCCGTTCCCATATAATCTATCACCCGAACAAAACCGTGATCCAAAACCGGAAACGGTCTGTAAAGTATTTCCTCCATTTCCGGAGATGTGACACGAACCGTTTTCGCTTGGAATTCTTCTCTTACTTTATTAATCTCGGCTTCCGACAATTCGGCGGGAAAATTACGCATATTTAACCTTTCTCTAAGTGTAGGATTTCATTATATAAAATATATGTGGTATATAAAAGCGACGGTTCGGGTAAACGGTATGAAAATAATATCTTGGAATGTAAATTCGATCAGAGCAAGAATTGAAAATTTTTTGGAAGTTGCTCAAAGAGAAAATCCGGATATTTTTTTGCTGCAGGAAACCCGGGTGGAAGATTCCGTATTTCCGATGTCGTATTTTGAAGATCTCGGATATAACATTGAAATCAGAGGGGAAAAAAGCAGAAACGGCGTTGCGATTTTTTCAAAATATCCGCTGGAGGAAGTGAAAAGCGATCTTTCTGAGGAAGCCAGATATCTGGAAGCCTACACGAACGGAATATTTGTTGCCTCCGTCTATGTTCCCAACGGAAAAGAAGTCGACTTTCCCCAGTATTTTTATAAACTGGATTTTTTGGCCGATCTCAAAAACAAATTTCTGGAATTTGCGAATGAAATTTTCGTTGCCGGCGGCGACTATAACGTTGCCCCCTACCCCGAAGATATTTACATCAAAGGATACGAAGGAATCGCGGGAAGTCCGCGCGAGAGAGAAGCGGTAAAAGAGCTACGCGATATCGGCTATGAAGATCCGATGGAAAAACAAGGATTTACCTGGTGGAGTTATCGTCAACGCGATTTTAAAAAAGATAACGGATTTCGCATTGATCAATTTTATCTTTCACCGAACGCCCGTAAACTGTTTTCTTCCGGCGAGGTTTTGAGATATGCGCGCGAGCTGAACAGGCCTTCCGATCACGCTCCGATTATGTGCGAGTTGAAATGACGGGAAAAATTACGGTCGGCAGTTTGATGCTTTTCTTTTTCGGATTGAGTGTGATATTCGATATTTTCATTTTAAAAATACTGTTTTTTTCCGAAGCGATACTTCTGTTTATTTGTTCCCGAATTTTTTGCAAATCACATAACACCTGCTGCAAAGAATCTTCCGGAACGGTTTCGGGAAAAATCGGCGCCTACCTGATTAATTTGGACAGAGCCGAGGAGCGTCTGCATTTTGTTATGCCGTCCGTTGCCGCGCTCGGCTTCGCGGTCGAAAGAATTCCGGCCGTCGACGGCGAAACTCTGTCGCAAAAAGAAATCGAATCAATCGCGGATATAGAATTGTATAAATTCTTTTTCAAAATGTTTCCGGAAAAAGGAACGATCGGATGCGCCCTCAGTCACGAAAAGGCGTGGCGCAGATTTTTGGAATCCGACAACGAGTTCGCGATTATTTTTGAAGACGACGTCGAATTTGATCCGGAAAAATTGCGTAAAATCGCGGAATCCGCAATCGAAAAAAAAGCTCTGTGGGATATCCTGAATTTTGAGACGAAGCACGACGGCCATCCGGTATGTATTTCGAAAAATGTCTGCGGACACTCGATTGTTTTTTATTTAACCAATGTAACCCACGCCGGATGCTATTTAATTAATCGCCGCGCCGCACGCGAATTGACGAAAAAATTCTATCCCATAAAAATGCCGTCGGATCATTATTTTACAACCTCCTGGGAATTCGATTTGAAATTTGCGGGAATCGAACCGAGAATCGTTTCTCAAAAATTCGGAGACTCTTTTATAAAAACTTCTCCGTGCAAAAAAATAAAAATACCGTTTATATTATTTATAAACGCAATTTATCAAATACAAAGAGCCGTTCTTCACTTCACTTATAATTTTTTTTGTTTATACTTTCCGGGATTAAAATGAGCGACAGGATATTATGGATTTCTTTCTTGATCTTGAAAATTTCTTATCGAACAAACGAATGCCGCTAAAACACGTTATTTTAATATGCGTATTTTTACTTTTTTTGTTGTTCGCGGTAATAGTCGGATCGGAGGAAGAAAATTATTGCTCCGTTATTGCCGCTCTGATCACCGGAATTTTATGTTTTTCATTTTCCAAAGAAATCAAAAAACTGCATGAACATAATCGACTTATTACCTACCAAAAAAATATTGTAACGGGCGGATTTGACGCGTCGCTGTTTGCTTTTTTCGTATTTACAAAAAACGGGAAATGCGTTTTCGTGAACAGAATCGCACAAAATCTTTTTCCCGGACTAAAAATAAGAACCGTCGAGGATTTCATATTTTCATTCGGAAAATATCCGAACGTTGTGGAGGCAATTCGCAATCTACAGATCGCTGCGGAAAATATAAAGCAATCTCATATAGATATTCCGATAAAATTGCATTCCGACAGCGTAAATCTCTGGCGCATCGCCGTTTCTCCGATTCCGGAACACAGCGGTTTTACCGGATGGACGATTATCGATCTTACTCCCTCTTTGTTCAGAATAGAATCTCTCGAAACGAACAGCAATTTTTTGCTGGAAATTATCAACGGATCTGCCGCCGGTTATTTTTGTTTGAACGAAGAGAACGAAATAGTTTTTTGCAACAAAACTTTTTCCGGCTGGCTCGGAAACAGAAATATAATCAACACACCGTTCAACAAATATATCATCAGAGAAAAAAGTGAAAATCTCCCGTCCTGCACCGACGACGGAAAATTGACGAACTCCCTTCCCGCGAAAATTGCGTTAAAAGCACCGGACGGCGGAGAACTTGAAATTATGGTGCAGCACATTGTAAAAAACAACGGCGGCGGAAATGTTTATTTGGCCACGCCGGACATTCAACAAAACAGCGACATCATTCAAATTCTGGGAAAAACGAAATTATACTTTGAGCACATTTTTGAAGATGCTCCGATCGGAATCGTAATAACCGACGGAGCGGAAATTATCAATTCCTACAATCGTACTTTTCAAAAAATCAGCGGCGTCGAAGATGTAAAAGCTTCGTCTTTTTT
>JAISCG010000117.1 GCA_031265715.1 Holosporaceae bacterium
TGATACGTCTGGAGCGCATCGTGAAAATCGACAAAAAACGCGGAATCGGCATGGACATTCCGGTGCAGGGATACGTTGCCGGAGAAAACGGCGATTCTCGCGTTCGCGGACTGGTGATCAACAAATACTAAATGTTTTGGCACTTGTGGAAGGACTCCGTCGGCTATCATCTGTTTTAGTGCTTCTCCTTTGAGAATAGACGTGTAATTCCCCAGGAAATGGCTCAAATACCCATTTCGATTTTGCCAGAAAATTGGCGGCATTACCTGATTTGTTCTGTGAAACCGGAGCGGCGAATCTTCCGGCGTACCTTCAGGTACTTTCTGACGCTTTACCGTTGATGTAAATACGGTATTACAATCTCTTCTGAGAAAATACTTCGATTCAATGCTGCTTTTTCCTTGCAAAAGAAACGGTTTGCCGAAATAGCGAATAAGGTCCAATATACCGAATTCAGTAAATCGGATAACCGAATAGGCGTCATAGCTACTGGTAATGCAGAAGAACGGTATATTACTATCCTCAAGTTGTTGCAAAACTTCCGGAGTCGATTCATCTACCAATTTGTTTTCACGCGACTTCATCAAAACTCCGTCGAAGTCAAATACAACAACGGTACCCTCGCCGAGAGAACATGCAACCGCTCCTATTCTCCGAAAATCTTTGCACTCTTCGATGTTTTGCACCGAATACGCGCTTTGAACGCAGAATGCAAAAGCTGCACTCAACAATACTTTAAATCTGTTAACAAAATGATTTTTTCCCATTTCTTTACTTTAAATTTTTACATAAAAAAACTGATCTTTTTCATATCATATTAATTTTTAGTACCGCAACATTTCAGAAATCAGAAATTCGGCCACATTTTCTTTGCCTGTTTTTTTAGCAATATCCAACGCAGTGTCTCCGAAAAGGTTGCGTACCTTAATGTTTGCACCGACACCTACCAGAAGTTTAACCACATTCAGATGTCCTTGCAGGGCAGCTCTGTGCAACGGAGCATTTCCGGTACAAAAATCGCGCTTATTAACATCAACATATGCGCCGCCTATTATCATATTCATGATTGCATCAACCTTTCCAAAGTAAGCAGCAGTGTGCAAGCTCATCGAATGACCCTGCTCAACTACCGACAAAACAAAAACCGCACTCAACAACATTTTTAATCCGTTAATAAAATGATTTTTTTCCATTTATTCCTCCCGAATATTTGCTTATATAAAAAAACTGCGATTCCCCATTTTATCTGTAACGATTGTTATATATGTCACAATAAAGGGAAATGCAACTTTTTTTTAAAAAAATTTTAAACGGAGGTTTGCTGCGACAGTTCAGGATTGCAATTTACGCGATATTTACGATCATTTCCTGAGCCGTATCCAGCATACGGTTCGAAAATCCCCACTCGTTGTCGTACCACGCCACAATGTGTCCGACCGTATTATCCACGACCTTCGTCAGGGATAAATCAACGACGGCACTGTGCGGAGAGTGATTGAAATCGATTGAAACAAGAGGCTCCCGGGTATATCCGAATACGTTTTTCGGCTGACCGGCAGCGTATTTTTCAACGGAGCGATTAATGTCGTCCGCGGTAATTGCCCGGGAAGCCGTAAAGGTAAAATCCACCACCGAGACGTTGAGGGTGGGGACTCTCACGGATAGTCCCGATAATTTTCCGCGAAGTTCCGGGAAAATTTTCTCGATCGCCTCCGTAGCCCCGGTTGAGGTCGGAATCATCGCGGATGCGGCGGATCTGGCGCGGCGCAGGTCACCGTGTCCCGTGTCCACGAGACGCTGATCGCCGGTAAACGAGTGAATTGTCGTTGCAAATCCGTTTAAAATTTTTATTTCGCTGTGAACGGCTTTTACGACATGGGCCAAACAGTTGGTCGTGCAGGAGGCATTTGATACAACGATATCGTTTTTTCCCAGACAATCGTGATTTACTCCGTAGACGATCGTGCTGTCGACGTCGCCGGACGGGCAGGAAATCAACACTTTTTTTGCCCCGGCCTTCAGATGCAAATTACAAAAATCTCTTGTTTTCAGCGCGCCGGTACACTCCAGCACCAAATCTACCCCCAGTTCGTTCCAGGGAAGACGATCGGCGTTTCTCTCCGAAAAATGCATCAATTTTTTGTCGTTTACCAGGAATTCGCTGTCGGATATCTTGCAGACGTTACCGCAGAATCGACCGTGGGCGGAATCGTATTTAAAAAGATGAATCGACGTATTTATGTCCTGAAGATCATTAACCGCAACTATATCAAAATCGTATTTTTTATTCGATTCTTCCAGCGCTCTCAGAACCAATCTGCCTATTCTGCCGAAACCGTTAACAGCCACTCTCATTTTTCACCTTTTATAATCTTTTCATAATTTCGTTGTACACGTTTTCCGATGTTAAACCGAAAAACTTATAATTTTCTAAACAAGAACACGATTTTCCGAAATTATTTACGCCGAAAAATAATCCGGCCAATCCGAGGTATTTTTCCCACCCGAATCCGTTGGAGGCTTCAATGCCGACCCTCAGGGATTCTCCCAGAATTTTATCGCGAAATTCTGCCGGTTGTTCGTCAAACAACTTCCGGCAGGGCATGCTAACCAAATTCACGGCTATCTCCGCGTCGTTAAGCATTTTCTTCACGTTCAGCGCAATTGAAATTTCAGATCCCGTTGCGATCAGCGTAACTCTTTTTTCCGAGAGGGACGTATCCTCGTAGAGGAAATAGGCGCCGGTTTTACATAAATTTGCTCTTCCGCAAAATCTCACGCTGAGCACATCCTGACGCGTAAGAATTATTGCGGACGGCTGCGTGCTTTCCAGTGCGCACTCCCAGCATTCCAGAGTTTCCATTGCATCCGCGGGACGAAACACGTTCAAATTCGGGATGGCCCTCAGCGACGCCAGATGTTCCACCGGCTGGTGAGTCGGTCCGTCTTCCCCGACTCCCACGGAATCATGGGTGAAAATGAATATCGACGGTATGTTCATGAGTGCGCTCATCCGGACAGCCGGTCTCATGTAGTCGCAGAATGCGAGAAAAGTTCCGGCGATGCATCGCATTTTTTTCCCGGAAACGACGCCGTTCATGATTGCTCCCATCGCGTGTTCTCGGATTCCGTAGTGGATATAATTACCGGAAAAATCTCCGGCGGATATCGCCGACATCGTTTTCGAAAAACAACCGGTCGATCCGCCCAGATCGGCCGATCCGGACAGAACAAAATTCGACGTTTCCATGATTTTTTCAATGATATTTTTTGAACTGATTCTTGTGGCTTCAAAAGGTCGAGAAACAAAACAATCTTTTTTCAGGGA
>JAISCG010000017.1 GCA_031265715.1 Holosporaceae bacterium
GCTCTTTCCGAAGAAGGGTATCAAAAAAACGTTTTTGCTTTTCGCGCAATAAATCTTATCGCGAAATCAATTGCATCAATTCCGATTGTAATAAGAAATCCCGAAAGCAAAAAAGAAGATGAAACTTTAACGAAAATTTTTAACAGACCAAACGATTTGCAAACAAAAAGTTCGTTTTTAGAAAGCGTAATCAGCAGTCTTTTAATATCCGGAAACGCGTTCGTGCACTGCAACGATCTCGACGAACTTCATTGTCTGCGCAGCGATCGCGTCCGAATAGTTCCGAACAAAAATAACACCTCCGTAAGCTCATATATATATAGTGTGGATTCTTCAAAATTCTCACTTGAAAAAGAAGACGTCTTTCATTTGAAATTTTTTAATCCGCTGAACGATTGGTACGGATTCGGTCCGTTGCAGGCAGCGTCCCACGCCATCGATCAATATAATGAAATGTCGAAACACAATCTTTCGATTTTGCAAAACGGAGGACGTCCGTCCGGCTGTCTGGTCGTAAAAAACGCGGAAAATCTGACGGATGAACAGCGTCAGCAATTGCGATCGGATATTCATGAAGCCTACGAAGGAAGTGCAAATTCCGGGAAAATCATGGTTCTGGAGGGCGGACTCGAATGGAAAGAAATGGGACTTTCTCAAAAGGACATGGATTTCAGCACCGGAAAAAATATCGCCGCCCGGGAAATCGCGCAGGCATTCGGAGTTCCCCCGATACTGCTCGGCATCACGGGAGATTCCTCATTTTCAAGTTATAAAGAAGCGCGATTATTTCTCTGGGAAGATACGATTCTGCCGCTTACGGATTTTATCCGGGCAGAATTCGAAAATTGGTTTTCGTTCAGATTCAAAAACCCCGTCGAGATGCATTTCGATTCGGAGGCAATCCACGCCCTCATATCTCGGCGCGAAAATTTGTGGAGCAAAATATCAAACGCGGATTTCCTGACCGTAAACGAAAAAAGGGAAATTTTGGGATATCCGCCAATCAACGAAGGAGACAAACAATGAAATATTCAGCGCCTGATTTGCGCCTGAAATCAATAAACGAAAGCGGAGAAATTTCCGGCTACGCCAGCGTGTTCGGAATTGTGGACGGACAGGGCGACGTAGTGCTGAGCGGCGCATTCAAAAATGCGATCGCGGATTTTCACGCCGGAAAAAAACCGAAATTGCTCTGGCAGCATGACACACATTCCCCCGTCGGATTGATTGAGGAAATTTTCGAAGACAATCACGGTCTTTTTATAAAAGGAAAACTTCTTCTGGAAATTCCGAAGGCGCGGGAGGTGTATCTTCTGCTGAAAAACGGAGCAATTGATGGTTTTTCCATCGGATACAGAATCAAAAACAACTATTTCAAAGACGGAAAACAATATCTGACCGACGTCGAACTGCCTGAAATATCAATCGTAACTTTTCCGGCATGCGAAGAAGCAACGGTTGATGAAGTAAAATCGATTGACGACACTCTCGGCAAAATCCGCGCAATATCCGCAAAAATAAGGAGAAAAATAAATGAATAAAGACATAGACAACGCCATCTCGGAATTGAACAACACAGTGGACGAATTAATTAAAAGCAATGAAATGAAAATCAGAAAAACGGAGATTAATATGACAAAAAATAACACAAATAAAACAATGCCTCTCTCGGAAAATTTAAACGGAGATTTTTGCGCAAAATTCTCTTTCGGAGATTATATTCGAAAGGGAAAAGACGATTTTTTGAAAAAATCACTCAGCGATAGCGACGATTCCTGCGGAACACTTTTTATCCCGCAGGAAATTGCCCTGCGCATCAACGAAAAATTAAAATATCTCTCGCCGATGCGCGCAATCGCAAAAATTGTTACCGTATCTTCCAACGCCGTCGAACTGCTGACGGATCATAAAATGCCGGACGCCGGATGGGTCGCGCGACACGACGGAGAACGCGAAGAAACCGATTCGCCGGAAATACAAAAAATCAAAATCCCGGCGCATGAAATATACGCCAAGCCGAAGGTCAGCCAAAAATTGCTGGACGATTCGCTGATAAATGTCGAAGAGTGGCTGATTTCAAAAGTCGCGGAAAAAATCGCCGCGCTGGAAAATGACGCGTTCATCAACGGATCGGGACAGGAAAGACCTCTCGGTTTTCTCAAAACGGAATCCGAGGAGGGAGAATCAAGAAACGCCGGAACGCTGCGACATTTTTGCAGCGGAGCGCCGGGAGCGTTCACGGACAACGATTCCGCGATCAATATTTTGATTGATATGACCTGCGCACTCAGGCCGATTTACGCGAAAAATGCAAAGTGGATAATGTCCAGATCCGCTCTGGCCGAAATCAGAAAATTGCGCAATCAGGACGGAACGCTTCTCTGGCAGCCGTCTTTTTCGGAGGCAAGTCCGTCGACATTGCTCGGATATCCGGTAATTATCGATGACGACATGCCGGCGCTTGTCAACGAAAACGAATCGACGTCGATTGCATTCGGAGATTTTTATTCCGGATATCAAATTGTGGATCGCCAGGGATTGAAAATTTTGCGAGATCCGTACACGTCAAAACCGTTCGTCGAATTTTATATAACCAAACGCACCGGCGGCGCCGTCACAGATTTTGACGCAATTAACTTATTGAAATTTAAATAAAAAAAATTTTTGGAATGCGGGAGAAAAAAATGCAGCTGAATCTTATTGAAGGACCGACAAGCGAAATCATCACGGTTGATGAAGTAAAAAATTATTTGAGGATTGATCATGATGTTGACGATAATTTAATTTCTGTTTTTATTAAATCGACTCGAGAAGCAATCGAATCAATTATTCAAAAAATCATCATGAAACAGACCTGGGAATATGTGATTAAAAATCAACCGCTTAGCAGCTTTTATTTTGGCGGCGAAGATTGTCCGAACATGTTTAAAAATACGTTTAAAATTTCACTGCCGAAACCTCCCGTCAGGAACATCATCTGCGTAAAAGCCGGAGAGCACGAAATAGATACGGCGCAGTGCTCCCTCGACATCATAAACAACAAATTTTGTTTATGCATACACAGCAAACACTTTTTTACGGGAAAAACGAAAATTTCCGTCAGCGTAAGATACGAAGCGGGAATTTCCGACCGCGTCGAAAATATTCCCTATCAACTGAAATTGGCGAATCTGATGCTGACGGCAAACGCATTTCGCGAAAGATATTCGTACTCTTCAAACGGCGCCGCTTTTCAGGGAGTCAGACAACTTCTCAGTCCGTTTTTAAATTTGAGGATTATCTGACCATGCAAAACAAATTATTCACAACCCGGGTAAAAATAGAAATCCTCGAGAAAAAATTATCGGCCGAAAATTCGTGGATTTCCGAATACAAACCGTGGAAAGAAATTTGGGCAGCAATTTCCCTGAAAAATATTTCCCGCAAAGGCGCTCTGTACATTTTTGCCGTAAAATGGAGGGGAGATTTTCCGCGCGAATTTCGCGCAATTATAAACGACAGGATCTTTATGCCGACTCAAACGCCGGCGTCGGAAATATCCGAGGATCTTATTTTATTTCACGCAACAACGATATAGAAGGAGAACGTTATGATACCATGGGACTTAGGCATTATAAATGCATTGGGAAAAAAGTTGGAACAGGCAATTTTTCCGTCCGACCCGCCGGAAAAAATGAGATCGACTCCCTATTTGATTTTCGAATTGCAAAATATATTGCAGGGAGCAAATTTTGTAACAAGGGTAGAATTTACTCTCACCATCGTTGATCAAACGGAAGTCACTTCCTCGAGTTTCAACATTATGAGAACAATCAATAAAATTATTTGCAAAGAACTGACTCTGGGGCAGGACAGTTACATCCTTGGCAGCGCCAGAATAAAAACAGATGCAGTCGAAAGTAAGAAAAACCGTCTCGTATTAAAAATGACGGCAATAATAAAATTGAATGCGATCTACGAAGATGAATAAAGAAAATGAAAAATCCGAAGAAGCGGATGATTTTTCCGAGTATTTGGAATATTTGACCAGAATAACTCCCACAACTCTACCGGAATGGATGGATTAAAAATGAGCGAAACAAATCTTATATTGGGCGTGGCCGGAATGCCTCCGCAGAGCGCCGGAAATTGTCGGCAGGAATTACTGCCGGTTCCCAACGGTGAATTTAGAAAATCGATAAACGGAGATCTTTTGTATTTGGAAAACAACGAACGCAAACGATATCGCAGCGTCATCTCCTGCAAAGATATAAATTCGCCTCCGGTTGACGGAATTTGGATCGGAACGCAGCTTACCGTCGGATGCATTCAAAATTTATGGCAAACAATCGACTCCGGAAAACGGCAAATTCACCTCATCCGACCGCCGGTCTCCGGATCGGTTTGCGTCATCAACGACCGCGGAGAAGCCGTAAGATTTGTATTGGAAGATGATGACGTAAAACTTTCCGAAACCTTTGAAGAAAAAGTTTTCGTGTGTTTTCGACCGTGGTTAATTACGCGAGTCGTGGATTTTTCGCTGGAAACCAACGAATGGGGGATGTCGGGAGGGTGGAAATTGGTTTTGGAGGAAGTTTAACCTTGTCGGGGAGGAGTAATTTTCTCCCAGCTTGGGCGTCAAAAATGTATTACTGAAACTTCAAGATGGAAGAAGATCCGACAGGTGGTGAGAGTGGTAAGTTGCGCGCAAAAAAAAGCTTGATTTTTTATCATTATTATGGTATCAGATGTCCTGGTTACGTTGGGAAGATGATATGAATATACTTCAGAATTTTGAAAAAAAAGAGATAGAGCGGTTGTCGGCTGATAGGGTGATTCCGACGTTTGCTCCCGGAGACACGCTAAAGGTGTTGGTGAAGGTTGTTGACGGAGAGAAGGAGCGCATGCAGTCATTCGAGGGAGTGTGTATTGCACGTCGCAATCGAGGCCTCGGATCTTCTTTGACCGTGAGGAAGATTTCCTTCGGAGAGGGGGTCGAGAGGGTTTTTCCGCTGTATTCTCCGAATATTAAGGTGGAAGTTGTTCGTCGTGGAATTGTCAGAAGGGCGAAGCTGTATTATTTGTGGGGAAGGCTCGGGAAATCAGCCAGAATTGCTGAAAAGAATACCTATGCCGATAAAACGGCAGCGGCAGCGACGACAGCAACCGCAGAGTAGTTTTTTATTTGATTCCGCCGGAAATTACCGAATTTTGCAGTTTTGTCGGCGGAAAAACTCATATCGCGATTCGCGTTACGACGCGGGCGTCGCAAAATGCCGTAACTGGAGTGAGAGACGGACAGCTTTTGGTTTCCGTCACGGCGATTCCCGAAAATAATAAGGCGAATCTGGAAGTCGTAAAATTGCTGAGCAAGACGTTCGGAATCGCAAAATCTAAGGTGTGCGTAGTTTCCGGAGCAAAATGCAGAACGAAGGTCGTGTGCATCGATGGGATTGTTGAAATGCAAAATATAATTTCGGCGTTCGATGACCGGGAAAAGAAACGGAAGGTTTAGAATTTAATTCGTAAAACAGAAGTTTTGGTCTTGCAAAATTATCTGATATATTATTCAATACATCCGAAAGGGGTCGTAGCTCAATTGGTAGAGCGCTACAATGGCATTGTAGAGGTCGGGGGTTCGATTCCCCCCGGCTCCACCACGTTTTTTGGCAAGTTTGAGGATTTGCAGGTTATCCTATGCGGATAATTACCACAAAATACCGCTGCGACAGAGGCTTCTACGGGTTTGGTATTAATATAAAACGACAAAACCATTTTTCGCATAAATTCTCCAAAATGTAAATTTACTCTCCAAATCTCCAAAAATTCTCCAAACACGGGGAGTCGGAGAATTATCTCCAATCGACTCTTGCAGAGGATATTTGGTGTTTTTGTCTAAAATCCTGACTAAAAAGTTCGACCAAAATGACTGGGGTACCAATCGATTCGAACACGAACTTCCGAAAATCTCCATTCCCCTGTGGTAGATTTTGTTGTGGTTTGAGGGTGATTTTGTGGTGTCGAAAAATGGAAAGGACAAGCGGTAGGTGGATGTCCGTTGTTCACGGATATATTTTGCATTTTTTTATAAATATTTTTGTTTTTTACTTTTTGTTGAGTTTTGTGAAGTATGATGGTCTGTAAGAGTAGTTAAAGTGTTTTCCGTAAAAATATAACTTAAATTTGCAAAGGGAGAAAAATAATGACACTCAAAAAAACAGTATTACTCGGTCTTATGGGAATTTTTTTAATGACCGAAACCAGCGAAGCCAGGTGGCATCCGATCTATATGAAGGGGATAATTGCATTATTTAAGAACGAACCTTACGCTAAACCTGATGCTAATGGATTTACTGGCTATCGAAAATACGCAAGGTATGCGGCAGCGTTGTTGTATACTGCAGATGGGAATAGTAAACTAAAAGAGTTGGTTGAAGAGGGAAAAGGAAACTTGGGGAACCTTGTGCCGAACATAGAAAGCAAAGTTCAATCTTTTCGCAAAGTGTCGAATGTTTTCAATACCACCTATGCGAAAGTGGAGCGAACACCGGAAGAAGAGGCCAGGTTGAATGGGTACGCAAAGAAAAAGGCACTGTCTGACATTGACAAAACAGACAGAGCAGAGTTGGGAAAAAAACTAAAACCAGGAACTAAAGCGGAAACAATGAGGGAGCTGGAACAGAAAAAGACGGAAGCATCCCAAGCATTGGAAAAAAGTTGCGAGTCGGCAGTAGCGAGCATATTGTTTTCGGTACATCCAGCCACAGGTGGTCTGCAGGCAGTAACGAATCTTGGCGGACATGCGGCCAAGATTTTTACTCAACAGACCAAAGTCACAACTCTAAGAAAGGATTACGAATTTATATGTAAGCTTATACACACAATTCATTCGTCCTCCGATGATGATGACGCTGTTGCCAAGATTGGCGCAGTACCAGCACCGCCGGAGAAGGAACTGCGAACACTGCTCACCATAGTACAGAAAAGTATCGAAAGCAGATGTAATCGAGCAGAAATATGCAAAATACTTATGGCATTTCTCCTGGAAGTAGCAGATGATCCGCAAGATCTTCAGTCGTTGAATAAAGTAGTCGATGATAATTTGTACGTTGCTAATGTTGGGACTACAATAGCTGGGTGGATCGCTGATCCCGCAACGATGCCGAAATACACTACTCTTGCAGAAGCTCGGAATGATATTGCTGATATAGCGGAGGATACGATCTTTTCTCCCTACAGCGGAAGACCTGTTTCGCAGTCTGTTATACCGTATGATTCCTTAAAACCCGGAGCTACAAATACTGCGTATCCGGACAAAAAATCTCTTCCGGATTGTGTGGAAACAGCCTTAAGACACACTGCTAGCATTTTGTTGTTGAAGAAAGAAGGAAATAAATTTACCTTTCACCAAGTCAAAGCTACGGCTACCGCAAAGGCTTTCTTCGATGTCCATACTGATCCGCTGGAAGCAAGTTTATCCAATAATATAGCAATATTTGCTGACTGGGGTAAGCTATTTGTCCTACAGACTGGAACCAGTAATATATCTTATGAAACAGAGCTTCAAAGTTCAGGAACAAGCTATGGAGCGGAGGTTAAGAGTAGTGTCCAAAATTTTGCTCACGCACTTATAAAGATATTTGATATAAATAGTATAACTGATCCAGATATCGCTGCCGCTACTGATAAAGATAAAATTGAAGCTCTGTATAAAAGAATATTTGAAGGAATAAATTCAGAAAAAGAGTATGAAATCAACGCGGAAAATATAACCCCAGCTGGGGATTTTGCAGATTTAATTGTTACTACAAAAAGAAAAGATAACACCAACGAACTATCAAAATTCAAAATTCACATCATACAAAATCACAGCGAAGTACAAGACTGCCAAACCTTCGTTGACAACTTTTAGAGAGCATCGAAAAAAGCGCAGACTACCTCCGTAAGAGCAGTCTGTGCTTGCTTGTGGCACAATCAAAAATAATCGCGTTCTTTAGGTTCCCAATCTTCACCATAAACACCGGCGTTGTATTTATCCAGGAAGAAAGAAGCGGGGCGATCCAAATAGTAACGTTTGCAATTTTGTAAATCACAAAACAGGCGGTCTTTTCTCCAATGCTCGGCATCCTGCTCTTTGGTAGTTGAGACCGTATGTGTAAAACTCATGGAAGCAAAAGCCACAAACCCTTCATCAGTTTTAGGATCACACAGAAAATCCAGCAATTCTTTCATCTTTTCCATATCTGATACTTGCCGAACAAGTTCGCCAATTTTCTTATTTATCGGTTCCCGCTCTTCTATTGTTAGCTTTGGCCTCATTCCCTCTACCTCGCTGACTACAATTCCAGTAATTCCACACATCACCACCGCAGCGCAGCAAGCACCGCATACACTCTTCATCATATCACGAAACATCATAACAACCTCCTAAAGTTTCAATAATCCCAAAAACAAGCAACGAGACGACGCAAACTATTCAGAAAACCGATGAAACCCGGAGGGCATTGACTGAAAGTTCGCTGCTACCGCTTTCACCATCTTTCCTAAAGCATCGCTCGACCTCTTTTACAAAAACTACAAAACACTAAGTTCATCGTAGCGTAAATATTTTCTGAGCACAACACTATAATTAACGAAAAATTAACCTTTCCGGTTGTTGCATCAGAGAAAAATATACTCTCAATATAGTAAAAATCGCATGACAATTCGATTGATTTCGTCGAAAAATTGCTTCATCTTCCTGCAGGATGCGGTGTTGCCGACGTTTGCCGACTTATCACTCCTCTTTTTTGATCATCAATTTTGAGATCCCGAAGTAAGCGAGTCCGATTTCGTTGAGCGTCTATATAATTGCAATGGTGGCAACAGTGATGACGCTATTTGTATTTTCCTTCAACTCAAGTTCTAATTCCCATATTTATGCGCCTTTGTATATTCCCTGTCCTTTTCGTACTCGAACAACTGCTTGGGAGAACAATTTAACGCCACGGCAATTTTCTCCAAAGTCCTGAGAGTGCAAGTCTTTATGGCGGCCGAGCTTCGTATTCGGTGAATCGTATGACTGGAAATCCCTGTCATTTCCACCAGTTTATTAATGGAAACGCCCTCTTTTTCCATTATGTATTTCAGATTGCTTGTAATCATTGTTATTACCGTCTTTACCTAATAAAGATGGTACAGGTGAGATAAAAGGCACTTCTACATCCGTATGTGGAGTTATTATCTCAGACTTTTATTGATTTTTCATTGCATGATATATATCCCTTCATGTGGAAGGTGGATTAAAATCTGTCTATTAATCACTGCATTACAAATATGTAGTCTTGATATATCGATGCGATTATAGTAACTTCGCATATGGAGTAAGCAAAAATGGAATTAAAATACGATTGTACATCGCCAATGACTAAACGCCTTCTGGAAGCGACTAAATGTCGCTCTTTGGAAGAATTAAAGGAATACTTGAAAAATGCTCAGCAAGAAGTTATTCAATTGATGGGCGGAAACGTGGATATTTTAGTCAACAATCTTGTTGAAAATAGAATGATAATGCCCATGTTTGCCGCAATATTAGCAGCAAAAAATATCGACTCCCTATGGATTATCTTTGGAGACGAGGGAATTTTTAATAAAAATGCTGCAAAATGCCCTCTCATAGAAAGCTTAGAGCAGTTTCTAAAAGAGTCGACTGACAAATGCAGCTTTTGCGAGCGTTTTAATAAGGCCTAATCTTCTTTTTTCAGTACAAACTTGCTGATCCCGAAGTAAGCGAGTCCGATTTCGATAATTCTGTCGATGTGGTCGTTACCTAAGCCGGGAAGGTTGCCCTTTCCGGCTCGGCTTCAGAACCGTACGTGAACCTTTTGATTCATACGGCTCCTCTGTAAGAAGGCGTTTGTCACACGCACCTCGAA
>JAISCG010000018.1 GCA_031265715.1 Holosporaceae bacterium
TCAACCCTCTGCGCAACTTCCGAGGGAGTTCCCATCCCCTCAATTTTCACAATCCTATCCGAATAGTAGCGAGAAAGAGGAAGAGTCGCCTCTTCATATTCCCTCAATCTGTTTCGAACGGTTGCCTCTTCGTCGTCTTTCCTCTTCACAAGTTCGCCGCCACAGGAACAAACGTCAACTTTGTACGTCGGACCGTAGGTATTGCCGCACTTCGAACATACGCGACGCTGAGAAATCCGTGCGACCACCTCCTCTGCGTCAACCGAAAGTTCGATTACGCGGATGGCGTCCCTAAGCTTCCCGGACATAACTCCGTCCAAAACGCGCGCCTGGCTCTCCGTCCTCGGATACCCGTCCAAAATAACTACTTTACCTTCTTCGACGACCTTCCCGAGATTCTTTTCCACAATCTCATTGACGATATCATCGCCCACCAAACCGCCGGATCCGAGAATATCCTCCACCCTGCGTCCGATTTCAGATTTCTCTTTTACCTCACTTCTTAACAAATTTCCAGTGGAAAAATGAAAAACTTCATATTTGTCTTTTATATATTGGGCCACGGTCCCTTTACCGGCTCCGGGAGCTCCAAAAAGAATCAATATTCTCACTATATTCACTGACAATTGAGTCATTTTTTCTTTTTCTCCATTTTCTTGAGAACGCCTCTGTACTGATGGGAAAGCACATGGGTATAAACCTGCGAAATTGTATCCATCGTTACGCCGACAATAATTAATATGCCGGTACCGCCGAACAAGAAATGTACCCCGAATTTTGACTCCATAAGATTCGGCAATATACAAACGGCAGACATGTACAAAGCACCAACCGTCGTCAATCTCGTCAAAATATAGTCTAAATAATCCGCCGTCGCCTGTCCCGGACGCACTCCCGGCACAAATCCCCCGGCCTTCTTCAAATTATCCGCCGTTTCCATCGGATTAAACACAATGGCTGTGTAGAAGAACGAAAAGAGCATTATCATCGCAACCAAAATCGCCGAAAACACCGCCCCGCCACGACTGAAGACTGAAAAAATCCGACTCAGCATTTCATTGTCCGTCTCGTTCACAAAACTCATCAGCATCAAAGGCATTGACAGCAAAGCGTAGGCGAAAATCGGAGGCATAACTCCCGCCGAATTAATTTTCAGAGGCAGGTGATTATTTTCCATCCCCCTGTTCTGGGTCACCATGGCAGCTTTTTGCGGATAGCTGATGGTAACGCGACGCTGTGCGCGCTCCACAAAAACTACGCCGAGTATAACGGCAATAGCCACAGCAAATATAAATACCACCGAAGGAATCGACAAAGCCCCGGCTCTTCCCATTTCAAAAATATTCGCGATGCTCGCCGGCATGTTGGCAACGATACCTGAAAATATCAATAACGAAGATCCGTTTCCGACTCCCCGGGAGGTTATCTGCTCGCCGAGCCACACCAAAAACAACGTCCCGCACACCAGCGACGGAACGGCAATAAGCGGAAATATCCCTCCGATAACCACGGGACTTCCCTGGGAATTCATCAGATAGAGACTTATCGCGAAAGCCTGAACACTTGCAATCACAATGGTCAGATATTTCGTATATTGAGATATCTTTTTGCGACCGCTCTCTCCCTCTTTCTTCAAGGCTTCCAAAGTAGGAAAAACCATGGTGAACAGCTGAATAATAATGCTGGACGAAATGTACGGCATAAGATTCAGGGCAAAAATCGTCATACGACTCAGAGCGCCACCGGAAAACATGTTGAACATCCCCAGAACGCCGCCGCTGCTCAAATGGCGATTGGCCAACTCGGCGATGGCGACCGGATCCAACCCCGGAAGCGGGATGTAGGTACCGATTCTGTAAACAAAAAGAGCGAGGATAGCAAAAAGCAATCGCTTTTTTAAATCCGTCGCCTTGGAAAAAGCATCAATACTTAAATTTTGATCAAAAACAGAACCGGCCATATAAAATTACCTAAATTATTTCAACTTTTCCGCCAACCGCTTCAACCCCTTGAACCGCGGCAGCCGACGCATATCCCGCGGAGATCTGCAACGCCGTTTTTAACTCACCCTTGGCCAGCAAGCGGATCGCTGTTGCGTTACTTCTTACGGCTCCGGCTTTTTTCAAAACCTCAAGATTTACTTCCTGATTTGCCGCCAGAACATTCGCATCGCAAAGTCTCTGCAAATCACAAAGATTTACGCAGAACACCAGCGAATTCAGCTTTTTCATGGACACGAACCCCCTCTTCGGCAATCTTCTGTAGATCGGCATCTGACCGCCTTCAAACCAACTGACGGCTCCGCGCCCGGATCTTGCCTTACCACCCTTATGACCGTAGGAACAAGTTTTTCCGCATCCCGATCCGATACCGCGACCGAGAGCTTTTTTATCTATGCCGTTGCGAGCTTTCAGCCCGCCTAATCCGAAATTACCCATTACGCATCCTCAACTTTTACCAGGTGAGAGACTTTTCGCAAAAGACCTCTTATACAATTATCGTCTCTGCGAACAACTCTTTTTCCGATTTTTCCCAATCCCAAAGCTTTCAAACTCAGCACCTGGGATTTTTCACACCCGGCTTTACTCCCCGTTTGAACAATGCTCAACTGAGCCGCTCCGGAATCTGCTTTTACTTTTTTCATCAATCGTCCCCTCTATTTTCCGAAAGTGCGACGAGAAGTAATATCGCTCACTTTTTTCCCGCGCTTGCCGGCAATGTACTTTGGAGACATTGTTGATTGCAACGCATCAAAAGTCGCCCTCACCATGTTATGGGGATTGACGCTGCCGACACACTTACTTACCACATCCTGAACGCCGAGAGCTTCAAAAACCGACCTCATGGCGCCACCGGCGATAATTCCGGTACCCGATACGGCCGACCGCAAAACGACTTTCCCGGCTCCGAATCTGCCGAAAGAATCATGATGCAGCGTTCTGCCTTCCCGCATAGGAATCTTAATCATAGATCTCTTTGCTCTTTCCGACGCTTTTTTAACCGCGTCCGAAACCTCTCTCGCCTTTCCGCTCGCGTACCCTACCCTGCCGCGTCCGTCTCCGACGACAACCAAAGCAGAGAAGGAAAATCTCTTTCCGCCCTTAACAACCTTAGCAACACGATTTATGGCCACAAGTTTTTCAATGTAAGCTACTTCTTCACGACTCATAAAATTTATTCCTTAAAACAACAATCCGCCACCGCGAGCACCATCGGCAAGATTTTTCACTCTCCCGTGAAAATTGTATCCGCCGCGATCAAAAACCACCTCTTTTACCCCTGCTTCAACCGCTCTCGCCGCGATCATCTCTCCGACTTTAAAAGCAGCTTCGCAGTTGGAAGCCTTTCCGGTTTCCCTGAAATTTTTATCCAGAGTGGAAGCCGAACATAAAGTCCTGCCGCAGGAATCATCAATTATTTGCGCATAAATATGACGCTCCGACCGAAAAACCGACAATCTCGGCTTACCGGAAGATTTGCAACGCACTTTGTAACGAGCTCGTCTCGCTCTGCGCTCAAAATTATCACTAAATCTGGTCATGATTATTTCTTCTTTCCCTCTTTGCGGTACACAAACTGACCCGCCATAATAATCCCTTTTCCCTTGTACGGCTCGGGAGTTCTAAACTTCTGGATCTTTCTGATAACTTCGCCGACGCGCTGCCTGTCAGCCCCGGAAACCGCAATCACCGTCGGACTTTCGCAGGCGATTTTTACATCGGCGGGAATCGGCACAACAATATCGTGGCTGTATCCCAGTTGCATGACCAAATCATTTCCCTTGACGCTCGCTTTATAACCGACGCCGACAAGATTCACCTTTTTTACGAATAACGTCGACAATCCCTGAACAGCTTTGGAAACGATCGCCCGGCAGGTTCCCCACATGGCGCGTGACTCTTTACTGTCATCACAGGGCTTGAATACAATCTTACCGTCGACGATTTCCGAATTCACACTTTTGTGTACCTTAAACTCGAATTCGCCGTTTTTTCCCTTCCCGACCAGAACGCCATCGTTAAGAGTAACGACAACCCCCGACGGAATTTCAACCGGATGCTTTCCAATTCTCGACATTTTCAAAACACCTTACACAAAATTTCGCCGCCGACATTGCTTTCTTTGGCTTCCGCGTCTGACATAATACCCTTTGAAGTCGAAAGTATATAGATACCGAATCCGTTACAAACGGGCGCGATTCTCTTCAGCTTGGAATATACTCTGCGACTCGGCTTGGAAACTCTGTCCAACATATTTATAACCTGTCTTCCTTCGTAGTAGCGCAAATCTACTCTCAGGTAATTGCGACCGTTGATAACGACTTCACTAAAGCCGTCTATGTATCCTTCACGCTCCAGAACTTGCAGAATTCCCGCTTTAATTTTGGATGATGGGATATCAACTGTTTCAAAATAGCGTTGGCAAGCGTTTTTAATTCTTGCGAGCATATCTGAAATAGGATCTGTCATCATTCTCTTATTCTCCTACCAACTTGCTTTGCGGACGCCGGGAATCAACCCTCCGGCCGCCATTTCTCTCAACATAATACGCGAAATACCGAACTTCCTATGGACTCCGCGGGCACGACCGGTAATCATGCAACGATTACGAATTCTCGTCGCCGAGGAAGTCCTTGGCATTGCTGCCAATTTCAGCTGAGCCGCAAAACGCTCCTCTGCCGGAAGACTCCTGTTACCCGTTACCGCTTTCAGCTCGGCGCGCTTCGCCTTTTTAGAATCCACTCTCTTCCGAATTCTTTTTACCGATTCAATACTACTCAATCGAGCCATAGTACAATACCCTTCTATGAAACAAACGGAAAATTAAAAGCTTTCAACAACGCGGCAGCATGCACGTCATTTTTAGCGCTCGTTACAACAACCACATCCAAACCATGAATATTTTCCACATTACTCACGGCGACCTCGGGAAAAATTATCTGTTCTTTAATCCCGAAGGAATAATTCCCGTTACCGTCGAACGACTTTTTTGAAAGTCCGCGGAAATCTCGCACTCTTGGAAGAGCAATATTCACCAGGCGATCCAAAAATTCGTACATTTTCTCACGACGAATGGTCACCATCGCCCCGATTTTCTGCCCCTGACGCAGCTTAAATCCGGCGACGGACTTGCGAGCAACGGTCATAACCGCTTTCTGCCCGGCAATCATTGTCAACTCCTCCACAGCCTGCTTAACATGCTTGCTGTCCGAAGTCCCCTCGCCTACCCCCATGTTGAGAACAACCTTCTCTACTCTCGGAACTTGAAAGTCATTGGACAATTCCAAATCCGACCTGAGCTGCGGGACAATTTTCTCAAAATAATAATCTCTCAAACGAGCCATAATCTTCTCACGTTTAGTTTATCACAGAACCGGTACGCTTGGAAACGCGCACCTTCTTACCATCAACAATTTTCATCTCAACACGAACCGGCTTGTCATCCGAAGGATCCACAAGCATCACATTCGATGCGTGCACGGAATGCTCCTTTTTGATAAGCCCCCCGGCATTCGTCGCCGTCGGCTTTTGATGCCTCGTACAAACGTTTACACCTTTTACGACAACCCTTCTGTCATCTCTCAGGACGCTGAGGATTTCTCCCCTCACCCCTTTATCCTTACCGGTAATAACCTGAACGGTATCGCCTCTTCTTATACGCCACTTATCCATTATAAAACCTCCGGAGCCAATGAAATTATCTTCATCATGTTTCTGCTGCGCAACTCTCTCGTCACGGGACCGAAAACACGAGTCCCTATCGGCTCGCCCTGCTTATTTATTAACACCGCCGCATTTCTGTCGAATCGTATAACGCTGCCGTCTTTGCGATAAACCGCCGCCGCCGTTCTCACCACAACAGCCTGAACCACATCGCCGGCTTTCACCTTTCCGCGGGGAATGGCGTCCTTCACGGATGCGACAATGATATCGCCGACTCCGGCATATCTGCGCCCTGCTCCGCCCAGAACTTTAATGCACATTAACTCGCGAGCGCCTGAATTATCGGCAACCGATAATCTGGTTTGCATCTGTATCATAGCCGAGCTCCTTCAACACCGTCGTTCACGACAACCCAACACTTTGTCTTTGATATAGGGCTTGTTTCGCAGATCACAACACGATCCCCAACTCCGCACTCATTTTTTTCGTCATGGGCGTGATATTTTTTCGTAATGTTAACATACTTCTTGTATTTCGGATGCATTACGCGCCTCGTCACCAAAACCGTGACAGTCTTGTTACAGGCATTACTCGTAACAACTCCCTCCAAAACAAACCTAGACATTCTTTCCTTCTCCATTCTCGAGTGATCTTACACATTTCGCGACATTTTTGCGAGAATTTTTTATCACATGCGCAGAAACACTCTCACCTAATACTCTGCGGAAACGAATTCTCATGACTTCCATCTTCGCCGCATCCAATTCGGCATTGCGAGATTGATTAACCTTCTCCTTAGCCATGATCACACACCCCTTGCAACTATTTTAGTTAAAACCGGCAATTTAGCAGCAGCCAAAGTCAGCGCTTCCTTCGCCACCGATTCATCTACGCCGTCCATCTCGAACATAATCGTTCCCGGATATACCCTGCACGCCCAATACTCGACGCCGCCTTTTCCGCTGCCCATTCTCACCTCGGCAGGTTTTTGGGTAACGGGAATATTCGGATAAACCCTTATCCAAACCTTTCCCACACGCTTCATGCATCTGGTGATGGTACGCCTGGCCGCCTCGATCTGCGCCGCCGTAACACGAGCCGGCTCCACGGCTTTTAATCCGAAAGAACCGAAACTCAAGCGATATCCTGAAGAAGCAATTCCGTGTATTCTTCCCTTGAATTGCTTCCTAAATTTCATTTTAGCCGGAGATAACATGACTTATTCCCTCTCTTGCCTGTCACCAACACGTTTTGGCAGGAAAACAGGTTTTGTGTTATAGATCTCACCCTTATAAATCCAAACCTTAATACCGATGGATCCGTATGTGGTGTCTGCCGTGGCGAAACCGTAATCAATGTCCGCCCTCAAAGTATGCAAAGGCACCTGACCTTCCCTATACCATTCCATCCTTGCGATTTCAGATCCGCCGAGTCTGCCGGAGCAATTTACGCGAATACCGAGACCGCCCGCTCTCAAAGTAGATTGCATCGCCCTCTTTATGGCTCTGCGGAATCCCACTCTTTTTTCAATCTGAGAAGCAATCGAATCGGCGACTAATTTTGCATCAATATCCGGTTTACGAACCTCGACAATGTTCAGTGCAACGTCTGCCCCTCCGACCAAAGCAACCAACTCGGAACGCAATTTTTCAATTCCGTTTCCTTTTTTTCCGATCACAATCCCGGGCTTCGCCGTATGGATCGTAACAACAATTTTCTTCGCAAGCCTTTCCAAAAGAATTTTTGAAACTCCCGCCTGCTCAAGTTTTTCTCCGAGAAATTTTCTCAGATTAAAATCTTGACTCAGCAAAGACGAGTAGCTGTTTTTGGAGTACCAGCTCGACGTCCAGTTACGAATTATTCCCAAACGAAGAGAATTCGGATTTATTTTTTGTCCCATATCAATTCCCGCCTTCATATGATTCACACAAAACAACGGTCAAACGACTGAATTTTTTGCGAATAGGAGCCCCGCTTCCTTTAGCGCGAGCCATAAATCTCCGCAGCACAACAGCTTTTCCGACGTAGGCTTCTCTTACGGTCAGAAGATCCTTGTCAAGTCCTTTAACCTCGGCATTTGCAATCGCCGACAAAAGAGTATTTTTAACGTCCCGGGCAACCGCCTTCTTGCAAAACGTCAACGCAGCCAACGCATCCGCAACCGCCATCCCTCGAATCAATCCGGCAACCAAGTTGACCTTCCTCGGCGATGCAAGAACCATTCTGTCCCTGGCGATAACGTCATCGGACAGCGGAACAATATTTAACCTACCTGCCATAACAATTACCCTCTCTTCGCTACTTTTCTGTCACCGGAGTGACCGGAAAACGTCCTCGTAGGAGCAAACTCCCCTAATTTGTGCCCGATCATATCCTCGGTGATCAAAACCGGGATAAATTTCCGCCCGTTATGCACCGAAAACGTAACCCCGACAAAATCCGGAATTATCGTAGAGCGCCTTGACCAGGTCTTGATCGGATCGCGACGTCCAGAATCCGCCAAAGTTTTCACCTTTTTTATAAGATATCCGTCAATAAACGGACCTTTCCATATTGAACGAGCCACAGTCTCACCTATTTCTTTCTACGTGTCAAAATAAACCTATCGGACGGCTTAGCCTTCCTTCTCGTCTTATACCCCTTTGTCGGTTTTCCCCAAGGAGTTACCGGTTGTCTGCCGCTCTTGGTTTTACCTTCACCTCCGCCGTGAGGATGGTCAACCGGATTCATGGCAGATCCTCTGTTCACAGGACGCCACCCCATCCAACGACTACGCCCGGCCTTCCCCAAAACTGCGTTTTTACGATCAGGATTGGAAACTGCACCGACAGTAGCACGACACTCGCCGTTTATCAATCTCACTTCTCCAGAAAAAAGCTTTACGATGACATTTCCGGAATCACGCCCGACTATCTGGCCGTAGGTTCCGGCAGCTCTGGCGAATTGCGCACCTTTTCCTATGCGAAACTCAATGTTATGAACAACCGTACCGACCGGGATGTTGATCATCTTCATACAATTCCCGACTTTAATATCGGCTTTTTCGGAGGAAACCACTTTGTCACCGACCGCCAATCTCTGCGGAGCAATTATGTAGGACACTTCTCCGTCGGTATATCTGATCAAAGCAATAAACGCCGTCCTGTTCGGATCGTATTCTATGCGTTCGACAACCGCTTCAGTATTTACCTTATTTCTCAAAAAATCGATAAATCTGTACAATTTTTTGTGACCGCCGCCTCTGTGCCACGCGGTGATGTGACCGTGCGCGTTACGTCCGCCACTCGATTTTTTCCCGAAAACCAAACTTTTACACGGCTTCCCTTTCCACAGAGAAGAGCGATCCACCAGAACCAATCCCCTGGTTCCCGGCGATACCGGTTTATATGCCTTCAGAGCCATCAGATTCCCCCCTCAAAATTAATACTACCTTCAGACAAGTACACTACGGCATGCCTACTACCGGCGGTATTTCCCCTTTTTCCTCGAAAAACACGCGCCTTGCCCTTCCTGTTCAGGACATTTACCTTGCCTACCTTAACGTCGAACACTTTTTCCACAGCTCTCTTCACATCGAACTTGGTAGCTTCGGCCGCAACCTTAAAAACGTAAACTCCCTTCGCGGAACTCATGGCTTTCTCGGTCATAATCGGAATAATTAAGCAATCACACTCGTGCATCATGATCTTTATCCTAACAAACGTTCTTGAATACCGGCAACAGCGCTTCTGGTAAGAACTATCTTCTCGTGCCTCAATCCGTCGTAAACATTGAAGCCCATCAGCGGCAGTACGTTTACTTTGTGAAGATTTGAGCAGGCGTTGCGAAGATTCTCACAATCCGTCGAAGAATCCACGAACAACACCGATCCCCAATTCAATTTATTGAGGCAGGCAGTTAAATCCTTCGTTTTGGAATTTTCGAGATCCAGATTTTCGCAAATTACTATGTTGTTTTCCCTCATTTTTACGGAAAGCAGCGACTTAATCGCCAATTCCCGCACCTTCTTGTTAATTTTGAAAGCGTGAGAACGGGGAGTCGGTCCGAAAACGATACCTCCGCCGACGAAAATATTCGCGGTTTTTGCTCCGTGGCGGGCATTTCCCGTACCTTTCTGCTTATACAGCTTTTTTGTGGTACGACTTACGTCACTGCGCCCCTTCACGGCGTGAGTCCCGGCCTGCCTTTTGGCCAACTGCCACCTCACAACATCCGATAAGCACTCTTTCTTCGGCTCGATACCGAATACGGCGTCGTCCAGCTCAATATCTCCGCTGACGCTGCCGTCTAATTTTATAACCTGTAATTTCATAGCTGCTGCGCCTTCTTTACTGCATCTTTTACAAGGACATATCCGCCTTTGGGCCCCGGAATCCCTCCGTGGATCAACAAAAGATCCCCGTCAACGCCGTAAACCCGCATATTCTGCATGGTCACCTGCACATTTCCCATGTGACCGGCCATTCTCTTGCCTTTAAAAACCTTACCCGGATCTTCGCGGTTACCGGTGGAACCGTGGCTTCTGTGAGATACGGATACACCGTGGCTCGCCCTTAATCCGCCGAAATTATGCCTCTTCATACCTCCGGCAAAACCTTTACCGATGGAAACTCCGGTGACGTCGACAAACTGCCCGTTTTTGAAAAAATCCGCTCCGTAGGTCTCCCCCACAGCCGGAGCTTCGGAAGCCTGAATTCGGAATTCTTTCAATATTTTGAAAAATTTCCCGCCAAGGGCTTTAAAATACCCGTTCATCGGCTTCGTCAATTTTTTCTCTTCGGTCTCCACAGTCCCGACAACAACAGCCTCATATCCGTGCTTTTCCGCCGTTTTATGTGCCAACACCTGATGGGGTTCCACTTTTAAAACCGTCACGGCGTACTGACGCCCGTCATCCGCAAGGATACGCGTCATGCCTAATTTTTTTCCTAATATACCTGAGCGCATGTCTTTAACCTAAAAGTTTTATTTCTACATCAACACCGGCGGCAAGCTCTAACTTCATCAGAGCATCTACTGTTTGCGGCAAACAATCCAAAATATCGACTAACCTTTTGTGAGTCTGCAATTCAAACTGCTCGCGGGACTTCTTATCCTTGTGGGGTGAACGTAGGACCGTAAACCTCTCAATCCTGTTCGGAAGAGGAACCGGTCCGCGAACACGAGCACCCGTCCTCTTGGCAGTCGTAACGATTTCACTCGTTGAATAGTCAAGTATCCTGTGATCATACGCTCTAAGACATATACGGATGCATTGCGCGTTCATAACCAGTCTCCCATCCCAACAAAACTATGCAATTATCTTAGTGACGACGCCGGCGCCAACCGTGCGGCCACCTTCGCGAATAGCGAATCTCAACCCCTCGTCCATGGCGATAGGAGCAATCAATTCAACACTCAAACGAGCATTATCACCCGGCATAACCATTTCCACGCCTTCCTGCAAAGCAACGTTTCCGGTTACGTCTGTCGTTCTAAAATAGAACTGAGGGCGATATCCGTTGAAGAACGGAGTATGTCTTCCGCCTTCGTCTTTGTTTAAAATATAGGCTTCGCACTCAAATTTTGTGTGAGGAGTAATGCTGCCCGGGGCTGCCAACACCTGCCCACGCTCAACATCTTCTCTTTTTATACCGCGCAGAAGACAACCCAGGTTATCTCCGGCCTCTCCCTGATCCAAAAGCTTACGGAACATTTCAACACCGGTAACAACCGTCTTCTGAGTTTTACGAATACCGACGACCTCGATTTCGTCACCCGGCTTAACGATGCCGCACTCAACACGACCCGTAACAACCGTACCACGCCCGGAGATGGAAAACACATCTTCTATCGGCATAAGGAACGGTCTGTCCTTCGGACGCTCCGGCTGCGGAATATACGCATCGATCGCATCCATCAGTTCGAAAATTTTAGATTTTCCGAGCTCGTCATTTTTTCCTTCCAATGCACAGAGAGCGCTTCCCTTGATTATCGGAATTTCATCCGCAGGAAAATCGTACTTCGCCAAAGTATCTTTGACTTCCATTTCGACCAATTCCAACATGTCGGGATCATCAACCATATCAACTTTGTTGATGAACACCACCAAAGCCGGAACACCGACCTGGCGAGCCAACAATATGTGCTCTTTGGTTTGAGGCATAACGCTGTCCGTACCGGAAACAACCAAAATTGCTCCGTCCATCTGCGCCGCACCGGTAATCATGTTCTTAACATAGTCGGCGTGTCCCGGGCAGTCAACATGGGCATAGTGCCTCGCACCGGTTTCATACTCAACGTGAGCGGTGGAGATGGTAATACCTCTGGCTCTTTCTTCCGGCGCCTTGTCAATCTGATCATAGGCGGTAAAACTTGCGCCGCCCTTTTCGGACAATACTTTTGTAATCGCTGCAGTCAGCGTTGTCTTTCCATGGTCAACGTGACCGATGGTACCAATGTTGCAGTGAGGCTTGGACCTCTCAAATTTCGCCTTACTCATTTTACTTTCTCCTAAAAACTAATCACCTTTAACTAAACCCTTATGCTCAGCAATAATTTTGTCCGCAACGTTAGACGGAATCGTGTCATAACGCACAAACTGCATCGTATACTGAGCCCTTCCCTGGCTCATAGAGCGCAGCGTATTAACATAGCCGAACATTTCCGCCAAAGGAACTTCAGCTGCGATAACACGAGCATTTCCTCTCTGATCCATACCTACTATCTGCCCGCGACGACTATTGAGATCACCTATAATGTCCCCCATATAGTCCTCGGGAGTAACAACCTCCACCGTCATTATCGGCTCAAGTATTTTCGCCCCGCACTTCTGCATAGCCTCACGAAAAGCACCGCGCCCGGCTATTTCGAACGCCAAAACGCTGGAGTCAACATCGTGATACGCACCATCAAGAAGCGAACACTTCACACCGACAATCGGAAAACCTATAACACACCCGGATTCGGCAATGTTGCGCAGCCCTTTTTCCACACCCGGAATATATTCCTTTGGGATAGAGCCTCCGAAGATTTTACTTTCAAACTCAAGTCCCGCAGAAAAATCCCCAGGCTCGAATCTTATCACGACTTTCGCGAATTGACCAGCCCCTCCCGATTGTTTTTTGTGTACATAATCAATATCCATTGATTTTGAAATTGTTTCTCTGTACGCAACCTGGGGAGCTCCGACATTTGCCTCAACTTTAAATTCTCTCTTCATACGATCAACGATAATTTCGAGATGCAACTCTCCCATACCTTTTATGATCGTCTGACCAGTCTCCTGATTCGAACTGACGCGGAAAGAAGGATCCTCGGCCGCAAGACGCGACAAAGCCATTCCCATTCTCTCCTGATCGGCCTTCGATTTCGGCTCAACTGCAACCTCGATGACAGGATCCGGAAATTCCATTTTTTCCAAAACGATCGGATTGTTGTTCGCACACAAAGTATCCCCCGTGGTCGTGGTTTTCAGACCGCACACGGCAACAATGTCACCGGCATAGGCTTCCTTTATGTCCTCGCGATTGTTTGCATGCATTAACAAAAGTCTGCCGACTCTCTCGCGATCATCCTTGGTGGAATTCGCGACATAGCTGCCGGACTCCAAGCAACCGGAATATATCCTGACGAAGGTCAAAGACCCGACAAAAGGATCTGTCATGACCTTAAAAGCAAGAGCCGATAACGGTTCATTGTCCATCGGCTCTCTTGAAATTTCTTTATCACTATTTACGTCGATTCCCTTGACGGCTCCGATATCCAGCGGCGAAGGCAGATAATCGACGACCCCGTCAAGCAGCGTCTGGACGCCTTTGTTTTTAAAGGCACTGCCGCAAAAAACCGGCACAAACGCTCCGCAAATCGCACCTTTTCTCACACAGGCTTTGAGTTGGGCAACGGTGGGCTCTTTTCCTTCCAGATAAGCCTCCATTATCGCATCATCCTGCTCAACAGCCAACTCCACGAGCCTGTGATGGTATTCCGCTGCTTTTTCTTTCAGGTTCGCGGGAATTTCCTCCACCGAATACTCGGCGCCCATGGTTTCGTCTCTCCAGTGATACGCCTTCATTTCCAGAAGATCGATAACTCCGATGAAATCACTCTCCACTCCGTCCGGCAACTGCATAACCATAGGAACCGCTCCGAGACGATCCTTAATCATGTCCACGCAGCGATAAAAATTCGCACCGGTTCTGTCCATTTTGTTAACAAAACAGATTCTCGGCACGTGATATTTATCTGCCTGACGCCAAACGGTCTCCGACTGCGGCTCGACGCCGGCAACTCCGTCAAATACGGCGACGGCTCCGTCCAAAACACGCAGAGAACGCTCCACCTCTATGGTGAAGTCAACGTGTCCCGGGGTATCAATAATATTTATGCGATGATCATTCCAGTAGCAGGTGGTGGCAGCCGAAGTAATGGTAATACCTCTCTCCTGCTCCTGCTCCATCCAATCCATGGTGGCGGCGCCGTCATGCACCTCACCTATTTTGTGGGAACGCCCGGTATAAAACAAAACCCTTTCGGTCGTTGTGGTTTTTCCGGCGTCAATATGCGCCATAATTCCTATATTTCTGTAACAAATTATCGGAGTTTTTCTCGCCATAATTACCACCTGTAATGAGCAAACGCTTTGTTAGCCTCTGCCATCTTATGAGTATCTTCACGCTTTTTAATAGATCCGCCTCTGCCGTTGTAAGCTTCAAGAAGCTCTCCGGCCAGCTTAAGCACCATGGTCTTTTCGGAACGCTTGCGCGCGTTGATGATAATCCACCGAATAGCCAGCGCCTGGGCACGATCAAAACGCACCTCAACCGGAACCTGATACGTGGCGCCGCCTACGCGACGAGATTTCAGCTCCACGGACGGCCGCACATTCGCCAAAGCCTCCTCGAAGACTTCCACCCCGGATTTACCCGATTTTTTATGGATAAAATCAAAGGCGCCATGCAATATTCCTTCGGCGACAGACTTTTTTCCGTCGTGCATAGTCGCATTAACAAATTTAGTAACAATCACACTCCCGAATTTCGGATCCGGCAGTATTTCCCTTTTTTCGGCAGCTCTTCTGCGTCCCATGACAATTACCCCTTACTTTGGTCTCTTAACACCGTACTTGGATCGACCCCGACGTCTGTTTTTCACGCCCTGAGTATCCAATGCACCGCGAACTATATGATAACGTACACCGGGAAGGTCCTTAACACGCCCGCCTCTTACCATTACCACCGAGTGCTCCTGAAGATTATGACCTTCTCCCGGTATGTAACATGTAACCTCAAACCCGCTCGTCAAACGTACACGAGCAATTTTTCTCAAAGCCGAGTTTGGTTTTTTCGGCGTGGTGGTCGTAACACGAGTACACACACCTCTTCTTTGAGGACAAGATAAAAGAGCAGGAACTTTGTTCCCTTTTGCGACATCCTTTCTCGGATTCCGAATCAACTGATTTATAGTCGGCATACGCCTCTTCCTTAGCTAAAAAAATCTACATCTGACACAACGTCCACAAGACCCGCATGCTAACTGGTATTGCAGAAATAGTCAACCGAAAAAAAATAAAAAACAACAAAAGTTTTGTGTACTCCCTCCACGAGGACAGATTTTCCCTCAAAAAATAGCACACTTTAATCACCGCAGAACAAGAAAAATATTTCAGAAAAAAACTTGACAAACAACTATAATATCGTATATTCAATACGCAGGTTGGAGGGCTTCGATGTTTTGCAGGATCGAAAATTTTATAGGGAGTTGCGCTGGGGACGTAAAAAACGTCTTGGCGTTCGTTTCCGCTTCGATTTTCGCTGATGTATCTCTCCATTCACGTCGCGGTTGGCCTTTGAGCCAATAATTTTCCCCCCCCCATTGATTTTTTATTGTATTCGATTTTAAATTTTATAAAAAGTATGGAGATTTATTGTGAACAAAAAAATATTTGCTGTAATTGTGGCTGTTTTCGGCATTGCCGGCGTTACCTGTTTCAATAAAAATGCGGATTTGCCGTTGGTAACTGTCGCAAACTACGGTCCGCACGCATCCCTGGAGGCTTCTCTGAGAGGATTCAAAGCGGAGCTCGCGGATCAGGGATTCGTCGAAGGAAAAACGGTTAAATATGAGCTCGCGGACGTCGGCTTTGATCCGACTCTTATCCCACAGATGATCGCAAAACTCGCGGCATCAAAACCGCGCGTAATGCTGGTGAAAACCACTCCGGTCACACAATTCGCCAAGGGAAAAATCCGCGACATCCCTCTGGTTTTCTGCGATATCACGGATCCGGTTGCCGTTGGTCTTCTAAAAGACAGAGAGCATTCCTGCGGGAATTTGACCGGAAGTTCCGATCAAGGGGATTTGGAAGCGTTTTTGAATTTCGTAAAAACCATACTGCCCAGTGCAAAAACCGTCGGATTGCTGTACTCCACCTCCGAAAGTAATGACGCTGCGCTGGTGAAAATGATGGAAGATGCGGCCGCCAAGGTCGGATTGTCCGTCGTTGCAGTTCCTGTGGATCAATCCCGCGACATCCCGATGCGCATGCAGGAATTTCGCGGAAAAGCCGATTTTATCTACGTCGGAACCAGCGGCCCGATTCAGCCGGCTCTTCCGACGGTCGCATCCGAGGCGCAAAAAATGGGAATACCGGTGTTCAATGCTGAGGATCAAGCGGTGCGAGACGGATTGGCTCTCGCAAGTTTCGGCGTGAATTATGAATCCGTCGGAAGAAATGCCGGGAAACTTGTGGCAAAATTGCTGAATGGCGCTTCCGTGCAGGATCTGCCTCCGATTTTCCCGAAAACAGAGGATCATCGATGCTTCGTGAATAAAAAATCAGCGGAAAAATTCGGAATCAGGATCCCGGAAAATGCAGTCGTTGTGGAATAGACCTCCGGCGAAACGTCATTTTTTCGCTGAAACTTCAAGATGGAAGAAGATCCGACGGAGGGTAAGTCAGAATGCGTTAAAATCCTTCCCTCGGATCAAAAATATGCTCGAAAATTTTCTACACAAAAAACAAGTTGTGTGTTAAAAGTATGGCGTAGTTAGCGAGCTTTCCAATGAATAGTGAGAATGACAACGACCGGTCGTCTTCTGAAAACAGGGACGGTTTTGTGTTCGGATTGCCGAGATTGGTTTGGATAGTCGGAATTGTGAGCTTCTTTTCAAATTCGGCCTCCGTGATCATTACGGCGTTTTCTGCAGAATTTATAATAAACATACTGGGCGCTTCTCCCTCTGATCTCGGCTATATAAGGGGATTATCGGAAGCATTGTCCTATCTCGTAAAAATGGCGTCCGGAGTATTCAGCGATTGGCTGGGAAGAAGAAAAATTCTGATGTTGGTCGGATATTCCTGCGCTGCCCTGGCAAAACCGATATTTTCATTCTGCCAGGGGTTGAATTCCTACATTTTTGCTCAAATTCTGGAGAGAATTACGAACGGCCTGAGGGATACTCCGAGAGACGCCCTGGTCGCCGATTGTACTCCGAAGGATCTGAAGGGAGCCGCCTACGGTGTTCGCCAGAGCTGCGCTTTTGCCGGATCAATGATGGGGGCTGTACTCGGATTTTTGATGTTGCAACATTACGGCGGATCGGAAAATGTGATTCGCAATATTTATTTGTTTGCGACTTTACCGATCTTTGTGGCGGTTCTGCTGATTTATTTCGGAATTAAAGAGCCCGGGAATATCGCAAAATTGAAGGATCGCAAAGGATTTCCCATTAAAAAAGACGATGTGGGGCAATTGGGAAAGAAATTTTGGTACTACATATTTATATGTTTCATATTTATGTGCTCGAGATACAGCGAATCGTTTTTGGTGTACAGGGCGCAGCACCTCGGATTGCAGGTAAAATATGCGCCGCTGGTGCTGGCGTTGATGTATCTTTTTAATTCTCCGACTTCCAGAATTGTCGGAAACTGGTCCGATAAACACGAACGAAAGCTGTTTTTGGCATTCGGTTTTTGCATGATGTTGGTATCTTGTATAATAATGGCGTTCGCAACGGAAATTTGGCAGGTAATGGTCGGCGTTGCCGTGTACGGAATACACTACGGAGCCACCCAGGGAACTTTCTACGCAATGGTGTCGGACTACTCTCCGCCTCACATCAAGGGAACTTCCATCGGCATTTTCAATTTGGTGTGCTGCGTGGGAATGTGTATCTCCAATGCAATTACCGGAGAGCTGTGGAAGCATTACGGAGCGGAAATGACTTTTTTGGTTAATTCCGTTATTACTTTTGTTGCGGCAGTCGGTGTGATTTTTATTCACAATAAAAAAAGGAGCGAAATATAATATGCGTGACGATACAAGACAATACATTTCGGAAATAGAAAATTCTCTGGAACTCATGCGGAGGTTTCTTTGACGTCGATTCACTGAAAAAACAAGTCGAGGAACTTTCCAAGCTGAGCGAGTCGGAGGATCTCTGGCAGGATCAGCAAAAAGCAAAATCCGTTATGCAGAAAAAATCTCAGACAGAGGCGGAAATCAATAAATTTTTGAAGGCGGAGTCGGATTTTTCGGATCTGAAAACCATGCTGGAGTTGGCCGGGGAAGAAAACGACGCAAATTTGCTTTCCGAAACAGAGGACGACCTGAAAAAACTGGCCGATTATATGAAAATATATCAGCTGGAGAGTTTTTTCTCCGGTGAAGCCGATCAAAACAGCTGTTATTTGGAAATTCATGCCGGCGCCGGGGGAACAGAAGCCCAGGACTGGGCTCAAATGCTGCTGCGCATGTATTCCCGGTGGGTGGAAGATCACGGTTACGGCCCGGAACTCATTGAAGAAAGCGCCGGAGAGGAAGCCGGAATAAAATCGGTAACAATGAAAATAAACGGCGCGAAGGCCTACGGTCGATTGAAGGGGGAATCCGGAGTGCATCGACTGGTTCGCATATCTCCCTTCGATTCAAACGCCCGTCGTCACACAAGTTTTGCATCGGTCGGAGTATATCCGGTCGTCGACGATTCGATAAACATTGAGATAAAGGACAGCGATCTTCGCATAGACACCTATCGCTCGTCCGGAGCCGGAGGTCAGCACGTAAACAAAACCGAAAGCGCAATTCGCATCACCCATATTCCGACCGGAGTTGTCGTCCAATGTCAGACGGACAGATCGCAGCATCGCAATCGCGCCATCGCTTTTGAAATGCTGAGATC
>JAISCG010000098.1 GCA_031265715.1 Holosporaceae bacterium
ATACCTTGTTTCTTCTTCGTTTTTTCCTTTTATTTCACGTTTGGAATCCAATCGAACGATGGCTCGGACGGTTTCCCACTTCGGATGTTTCGCTCTTAACTCTGAAATATCAGTAAAAATATGGCGTCCGCGAATTTCTTTTCTGCCACATCCTTTTTCCTCAGTTTCAAAAAAATTACACTTTTGATGAATACCCTCGGTTGCAAAAATAAGCTTCACGGCTTCAAGCAAATTTTCCTGATTGCCTTTCAGCGCCAAAACATAATTTCCGCCGCCACGAACAATTTGATCAGCAATTTTGTATTGGCAACCCATGGCATCAATTGTAATCGTTGCATTTTTTAGATCAAGACTTTCAAGAAGAGTCGGAATTGCTGTGATTTCATTACTTTTATTCGCTACTTTTTCCCGGGTTAAAACCAAACCTGACTCCGCGGCGACAACACTTACAATGTTAAGTGATTGTTTTCCTTGATTAATAATTTGGACGCTTCCTCTGGAAACCTTCCCGTCAATCGCAAATTTTTTTTCAGCGAGAAGAGGAATTATGGGCTCCATGCATTTCCGAAATGTTGCCTGAAAATGCTCGGGATTCAGGACACTCAAGACTCTCCGAAATGTGTCGTCACTCGGAGCTCCATTTTCATAGGGAAAAAATTCTCGAAGAAAATCCAAAAACTCATCGCTGAAAGTTTCCATTTCCGACCACCCGTTAGCGTTGCAAAGCATTGCGCAAAAAGCCGCAAATAAAATTTCCACAAAAAGATGCTTTTGGTTGCGAGAAGATCGCGGATCCTTAAAATCTTTCCAATAAACTGAAAAAATCTCTTTTATTTGATCTCGTATTGCCTGATTCTGCATGACTTCCACCTAAAAAAACGTCATTCAGACACTTAGTTGAATCTTTTCTATAAATCAATTCTTAAATCCTTTTTTTTCATGAGGTCGCCCTGCGTATCGCGTCGAGGAACGTTTCAGAAAAACGCGATTTTTGATAATCGCCCTGTATTGGGTTGTGTCAAAAGGCTGAGGCGTGTGCTCGATTCTATCGCTGCGCTCTTTCCAAATTCCTTCCATTTATTGGCATAGCTGAGTAGTAACTACTAATCTGCGATTTCGATTTTTTTCAAAAAAGAGTTCAGGAAACGCAACAAATTATATTTTTTTTGAAATTCATCCGAATCATCGCTTAAATCGTGCAATTCTGAAATCAACCGGGCCTTTTTTTCGATCAATTCATCGACAATTCGGTCTCCGTCGGCTCCGGCATCTGCGGCTGCCTCGTATTTTTCGCGAATGTCGAACATTTCTGCCGCGAATTCCGTATCAAGCGCATCCGGATTTTTTCCCAGAAGTTCCAGGATATATCCCGCTCTTTCCACCGGATCACGCAGCACTTTGTACGCAACATTCAGTCGGGCGGATTTTTCGGATTCTCCGTCGGCGACGTCCGGATGCACGGCGGACTGCTCCCGCAAATATGCCCGGAGCAGAGCCGCTTCATCGATTTTATAGTCGACGGGCAATCCGAAAATTTCGAAAAAATTCATCGACAGGAGCTGCATGCTCCGCTGTTGCAGGCGCTTTGTTGATCGTCAGAACAAAACGATTTCCCGCAACCGCATCTTGATCTTGCGTTGGGATTTTCAAATACGATATTTCCTCCCATCGGGCCGCTGACATAGTCCATGGTCATTCCCGAGATGAAAATAACCGCCGACGCCGAGATGTATATGTCGACGCCGTCCTCCTGCATGACGAGGTCGGACGGGTCGATTTCTTTCACGAAACTCAGCTCGTAAACCATGCCCTGACATCCGCCGGAGACAATATTCACGCGATATCCGAAGCATTTTTCCTCTTCCACGGATTTTTTGATGAAATCCAAGGCTTTTTCCGTAATATTAATCAGTTTTTCCATTTTAGTTACTCTCCCTGTTTTTATCTCTGTAATTTTGTATCGCCTTGCTGACGGCTTCTTCGGCGAGAACGGAACAATGCGCCTTCACCGGAGGCAAAGACAAATACTCTGCAACTTCCGTGTTTTTTATGGCCAGTGCCTCTTCCGTACTTTTTCCGCTGATCCACTCGGTTATCAGAGAACTGGACGCAATTGCGGCTCCGCATCCGAACGTTTTAAATTTCGCTTCGGATATCAGGCCGTTTTCATCAACTTTTATCTGCAATTTTATTACGTCTCCGCAGGCGGGAGCTCCGACCACCGACGTTCCGACGTTTTTATCGTTGTCGTCGAGACTTCCGACATTTTTCGTACTGTTGTAGCGATCCGTCACTTCTTTTGAATATTCCATGTTGATTACTCCTGCCAAATCGGACTCATGTCCCGCAATCTTTTTACGACTTCTATAATTTTGGAAGACACGTACTCGACTTCCTCCGACGTTGTAAATCTGCCGAATCCTATGCGGAGGGACGAATGAGCCAAATCTTCCCGCACGGACAGCGCATGTAATACGTAGGAAGGTTCCAGGGATTCCGACGTGCACGCGGATCCCGATGATATGCAAACGTCCTGCATTCCCATCATCATTCCCTCGCCTTCTACCCCCTCAAAACTCAGATTAACGCAGCCGGGGATTCCGCGTTCGATATCTCCGTTCAGATGCACCTTGGTAAGATTATCGAAGATTTTTTTCAGAAAATGACTTTTCAATTCGGCCAGACGAGAGCTTTCGGCGTCCGCCTCCTGCCGTGCTATTTCACACGCCTTCCCGAATCCGACGCAGAGCGGAGTCGCCAGAGTGCCGGATCGCATGCCGCGCTCCTGGCCGCCTCCGAAAAACACCGGAGTCAGTCTGACCCGCGGCTTCAGACGTACGTAAAGCGCGCCGATTCCCTTGGGACCGTAAATTTTATGCCCGGAAATGCTCATCAAATCAACCAAAGACGCGTCAACTTTTATTTTTCCGACCGCCTGGGCCGCATCCGTGTGAAACAGCACATTTTTCCGGCGACAAATTCTGCTGATATCTTCGACGGGCTGAATTGTTCCGATTTCATTGTTCACGGTCATAATCGACACCAATATCGTTTCGTCGTTAACGGATTTTTCGAGATACTGCAGATCAATAATTCCGTTTTTCAAAACCGGAACTTTCACAACTTCAAAACCTTCGCGTTCCATCGCAGAGAAGGCCTCCAGAACGCACTTATGCTCGATGGTGCTCGTGATGATTCTCTTCCCCTTATCTTTATAAAAATGCGAAACGCCCTGAATGGCGAGATTATTCGATTCCGTCGCGCCGGAGGTGAATATGATTTCGCGGGGATCATCCGCTCCGATGAGGTCCGCAACTTGTTTTCGCGCCTTTTCGACCGCATTTTTTGCCTGCAATCCCATGGCATGCGACGAATGAGGATTTCCGAAATCTTCGCAAAAATACGGCAACATTTCCTCCAAAACCCGCTTATCGCAGGGGGTCGTTGCCTGATAATCCATATAAATTACCGGTTTCATTGTTCTCTCTCCTGTTTCCTAAACGTACTATTTCCCACTCAAGTTGAATACCCGAATTATCAAAAACTTTTTTTGCAACCGATTCTCCGAGATCTTCGATATCGTCTGCGGTGGCATTTCCGGTGTTAATAATAAAATTACAATGCTTTTCCGAAATCATGGCGCCGCCGTTTTTCAATCCGCGACATCCCGCTGCGTCGATCAATTCCCAGGCTTTTTTGCCTTCCGGATTTTTAAAGGCGGACCCGCAGGATCTTTGATCCAACGGTTGAGTTTTTCTGCGCGTGGTGATCATTTCGTTTACTTTTCGCGTGATCGAACTGTTTACGCCCCGGACTCCCCGAAACCACGCCCTGGTAACAATCAGATTCGAAGAAATTTTCGATGTGCGATAATCAAAATCGGAGTCGGCATTTTTGTACCATTTTATGCGACCGCTGAAACTTACTCCTTCGCACTCGACCAACACGCCGGATATATCGGCGCCGTAGCAGCCGGCGTTCATTCTTATCGCGCCGCCCACGGTTCCGGGAATTCCCGCCAAAAATTCAAGTCCTCCGAGATCGTTATCGACCGCCGCCGCAGACAACTTGCTGCAATTAACCGCGGCGCCGACCTCCAGAATATCGTCTTCAACAAAAACTTTATCAAACCATTTTCCGAGCATTATCACAATTCCCGGAACTCCGCCGGAACGAATCAGCACATTGGACATCGCTCCCAAAACCGTAACTTTCACTTCCTTCGGCAGATTTTTCAGAAAAAAAACCAAATCGTCGATATCTTCCGGAACAAACAGTACCTCGGCATACCCTTCGATTCCGAAAAAAGATCGTTTTCCTATATTTTCGTTTTCCTTCAAAATCCCTCTGACCGGCGGAAGATTTTCGATGACAGACACTGCAAACCTCCGTTAAACCGTTTCCGAAAATTCGTCCGCGAACCCGTAGGCCCACCGGGTGATATCTCCCGCTCCGAGAAAAATTATAAAATCCCCCGGACGTATTTCATCTTTTATTGCATGCTTCAATTCAAATATATCCTGCACAAAATCCGATTTTACGACATTATTCTTCCGCAGCAAATTCAGCAGAGAAAAATGATCCGTGCCGTTGTTCTCTTCGCCGGCCGAATAAATCGGCGTAACAAATACTCGATCGCTCATCTCCAAAACTCCGGCAAAATCCGAAAGAAAATTTTGCAGACGCGTGTGACGATGGGCCTGAACTATCGCAAATATTTTCCCGGTGCAGATGTTGCGCGCCGCCCTGAGTACGGCATCAATTTCTGCCGGATGATGCGCGTAGTCATCGATCACTTTTGCTCCGTTTACGTCGCCGACGGCGGTAAATCTTCTTTTAACTCCCATAAACGACCCGAGGGCAAGCCTCATATCTTCTTCGGATATCGACAATTCCAACCCGGTTGAGATGACGGCCAGAGAATTTTGCACATTGTGCGCTCCGTGCATGCTCAGAGTGAAATTTTCCCACCTGTTTCCGGGCAGACCGTACCTTTTTACGGTATCCGGCGAGAACACAACGTCAAATTTCGATTCATTCGGAGAAAAAGTTATATTTTCGCAGGAAATATCGGTATTTTCATTCGACAGGCCGTAGGTAATTACGCGGCGATTCACGATTTTTTCCGCGATTTTTCTCACCTGGGGATGATCCGTGCACAAAATTGCGGCTCCGTAGAACGGAATATTTTCTACGAAGGTGACAAACAGCTCCCTCAATTCCTCGAAATTTTTGAAATTGTCGACATGATCGAAATCAATATTCGTAACGATGCTGATCGTTGACATGAGTCTTGCAAAGGAACCGTCAGATTCGTCCGCCTCCACCACTATCCAATCGCCGGATCCGAGCCGGGCGTTGCTGTTGTATGCGTTTATTACTCCGCCGTTAATCACCGTCGGATCCAATCCGGCCTGATCAAGCACCGCCGCCGCCAGGGAAGTTGTCGTCGTTTTTCCGTGGGTACCGGCAACGGCGATTGATTTTTTCATCTTCATCAGCTCCGCCAGCATTTCCGCTCTTTTGATAACGGGAATTCCGAGACTGACGGCTTCGAGAATTTCCGGATTATCCGGTGCGACGGCGGAAGACACCACCGCGACGGCCGCTCCGCGCACGTGCTCCGCCCGGTGCCCGATTTGAATATTAACCCCTTTTCTGGCCAATCTGGCTGTCATCGCATTTTCTTTGAGATCGCTTCCGCTGACCCTGTACCCGAGATTAACAAGAATGTCCGCGATGCCGCTCATTCCTATTCCTCCGATACCGATAAAATGTATCGCTCCGATATCAACCGGAAATCTTTTCATTAATCACATCTCCTAATCTGCTCAATCAACTTTGCAAAATTATCCGTAGCACTATGAATAGAGACGTTCATTATACGAGAGGACGCCTCCTTTAGCAATTCTCTGTTATTTAAAAATTGTCGAAGAATTTTTCCCAGCTCGTCGGCAATTCCGTCTTTTTCCTCCAGGATCCACGCGGCTTTTTTATTTTTGTAGTACATGGCGTTGTGGAACTGATGATTATCCGCCGCGCTCGGATAGGGAATCAGTACGGCGGGTCGTCCCGTGGCCGACAATTCCGACAGAGTGGACGCCCCGGATCTGCAAATCACCAATTGTGAATTCAGCATAATTTCCCCGACGCGATTCAGAAAAGGTCTCAGTTCCGCCTTCACGCCGAGATTTTCGTAGACTTTTTTCAGATCGTCCGTTTCGCCGCTCTGCTGTATTATTTCTATATTTTCTCTTTCCCGGGGAGTCAGAGTTTCCAGAGCCCGGGGAATAATTTCGGAAAAAGACGCGGCTCCCCGGCTGCCTCCGATAACCAAAATCCTGATAATTCCGCCGCATTCATATCTCGGCGCGGGATTGCAGATAAACTCGTCGCGAACAATCGGCGGTACGATTGTCCAGCTTTCGTCCAGCCTGAAGGAGGATAATTTCATGTCGGCAAACCGTTCCAAAAATTTATTTGCTTTCCCCAGGACAGAATTCTGCTCGTACAAAACAATCATCGATCCGAGCATTTTCGCAATCAGCATCGGAACAACGGTGAAAACTCCCCCGAATCCGATGACGACGTCGGGACGTTTTCCGTTCCACATTTTAAAAAATTTCAGAGCCGCGAGAAGCGAATAAAATCCGACTCCCAACAGATTTTTATAGGAAAACCGAATCGTGTCGAACACGGCTTTTTCCGAAATATCCGAACAAAACGCATTCCCCCGGACGTCCGTCACGATCGTAACGTCGTGTCCTCTCTGCCGCAGAGCCTGAAACAGCGCGCATGCCGGAAACATATGCCCTCCGGTTCCCCCGGAACATACAACAATCCTCAATTACCTCTCCACAAAAACTTACTTTTTCCCACGTGTCTTTTTATAAAAAAAATACAACAAAGCAATGCCTAAAACCACCAAAGCACCTATTTGGATAAACTCCAAACTGCCCTTTGTCGATTCTAAAATATTTGCGAAAAAATATCCGGCTCCGGCCACGACTATCGACCAAATAAGAGCGGCGGGTACATTCAGCGACGAAAATTTCAGCGGCGTAATTTTCGCCATTCCGATTATTATCGGACTTACATTGCGGATACCGTATATGAATCTCGACCCGAATATGAATGCGGCGTCATATTTTTGCAGAAATTCGATCACCGTGGCAGATTTTTTCGAAAATTTCGGATATTTTTCCAGCAATTTTCCGCCGTAAATCCTTCCGACAAAAAATAAACACTGCTCCGTGATCAAAGTTCCCAAAAATGCCGCAAGCATCACTAATTCCAGAGACATGTACCCCTGTTTGCACAAAAATCCGGCAGTCAGGACGGCAATTTCCCCTTCTATACAGGCAAATGCAAAAACTGCATAGTATCCGTAGGATTGTATAAAACTTTCGAACAAAGCAATTCTCTTGTCACTTAAAATTGGTGCGCCCGGTAGGACTTGAACCCACAGCCTTCAGATCCGTAGTCTGACGCTCTATCCAATTGAGCTACGAGCGCACTGGTGGGTGATGACAGGTTCGAACTGCCGACCCCCTCGGTGTAAACGAGATGCTCTACCACTGAGCTAATCACCCGAAACATGGAGAAGATACACAAATTCTTCGGTAAATGCAAGAAAGATATTACATCGAACTTACCACCCGACTGATAGAAGAAAGGAGTTAACAAAAGGAATAAAAAAGGTATAACAGCCTCAATTATAAGGGAATTATGAGGTGGTGAAATGAAGATATCTGAAGGAAGCATAGTTGAAATAAAGGAAGCAATAAGGGGAGATTTGCTTAGATCGCAATCTGAGATTGATGGTCGTGTGGCGTCCGGTTTGGCGGAATGTGCAGCGTGTGCTCTGGCCGTGAAGAGCGCGAACAGCTACGAATGGATGACGGTTTTTCCTCGTATTTGTGCGAAAAAATCCAAGGAACGA
>JAISCG010000003.1 GCA_031265715.1 Holosporaceae bacterium
TAAAATATACATGAAGGCACCGTACATGTGCGCTGCCGCAACACCTTTATGGCCATAGACTCTTTCAAAAAATATTACATATATATTGTGTGCCTTGATTGTTTCGACCAGCCAATTGCGGAAATCTAAAAAACGTATCCCGGACGCATTTTTATCATGGCGCAGTTTTTTGGTATCACAAATGATCTCACCGTTTTTGTAAACGGCATATCCGAGATGACTTCCTAAATCCAATGCGAGAACGTTCATTTTTAAACTTTCGCTGCTCATAATATAAATTCAGTATTTCTGGTGGTTGTGTTCACAAAAATCTGAAAAAAATTTAGTTATTTGCCGAGTAATGCTTTCATCAATAATTATCTTATTGTTACAACATAGTCTTATTGCGTATATTTTCGTTAAGTTTTTATTAATTTTTAATTAATTTAAGCTAATACGTCAAACGGTTTGACGCGTTTTTTATTGTTTTTGTTGTAGTAGGAGTTATTGCATGTTTAAAAAAAATCAGCCATAAAAGTAACGGAGTTCTTTCTCGAATCAAGAAGATGTTGTTAAATGTCTGTAAAAAAATAGATGAGTACGAAAAATCGAAATATGAGAGATTACAAAAAAAATCATTATCTGAAAATGAATTATTTTTTATATCGATAAAAACCGACGGAATATACCTCAATAACGTAAAAATCATAGATAAAAAAGCTGAGCTGCAATTCGCTATTTTTATGATTCTTATCGATTTATATGTGGAAGAATTTTTTTCTAAAGAACCAAAATATATTTTAATTTCTCAAATTTGTTCGAAATTGAAATTTCAAAAAAAAATTGTTGGCGATGAAAAACAAATCCGAACTGCAATTTATTACATTCGTGCCTCTATAAAAGCAGTTCATAAATGCCCAAAAACCGACAGTGTAATAGAATCACAAAAATGGAAAGGATATCGTCTTAGCAAAAGCATATTTCTCAGAAGATTTTAGATTCATATGATGACATTTTTTTTGTATATGATTTTGGAAGCAACAGTTTCATTGTTTTTTAAACGGTTAGATATGCATTCACATGACGACATTTTCTCGCTGCACTACCTACTTTCGCTCGTATCTGCTCCATACTAATCGCGGTTTTTGGGATTTGGTTTGCGATGAACAGATACGATGGCGTGGACGAAAGAATAGTTTTGAACGTAAGGATTTGTGCAAGGAATCTAAAACGCACTAATCTGCTTCGCTCGATGGAAATTGAAGACATCGAGCAAGAGTTGATGTGTGAAGTTTTGGAGTGTCTGCACAAATTCGATGAGCAACGTGGATTGTTAGAACATTTCATCCGGAAGGTCTTAGCGCGACGTTCGGTGAATTTGTTGCAATCTTCTTTATGTGCAAAGCGTGGGCCATTTGTGAATTTCAGAGAATGTAACGAAAATGATTGCGATGAATTTGCAAGCAATGATCGCAGTACAGAAATTAATTTGCTGTCGGATTATCTTCCGAACCGCTACAAAATTTTGTGCAAATTGCTTGCGGATCATTCTGTCACTGAAACATCAAAGATCATCGGAAAATCTCGTGCTTTTGTGTATCGGGATTTGAAACGTATTTCTATGTTGGTGAATCAAAAAACAAATTTCGAAAATCATTTTTTGTCGATGTTTAGAAGTGGAGTAAATATGAAAAATTTATCGATATTAGAAAAATCAAGTGCAAAGGAAATTAGCGAACTGGAGATTTGCGATTTGATGGATTTGAACGATCAAGTGGCGAAATTAATTAGCCACACAAAAGAGCTGAAAGAAAAATTGGAAGACGGATTGAATTTGCGTTTTTCGGAATCTGTAAAAAACAATTTGCGCAGCGAAAACAAAGATACCGGCACGACAAGATTTTTCGATGGAGCTTTTCAGATCGTTGCCGAAATTCCCAAAAAAGTTACATGGGATGCGGAAAAAATGGAGCAGATCATAAAAGAAATTCCGGAAGAAAAGCGAAAATCCATCGTAAAAATTTCCTATGTTATCGAAGAACGAAAATATTCTGCTCTACCGATTCCCTACAAAGAATTATTTAGAGAGGCACGGACAGTAACACCGGGAAAAACAAAATTTCAAATTATGATCGGAGAAAATCAATGAAAATAATTTCAGCCGACGAGAGATTGCAGCAGCAAACCGGAGTAAAAATGGCAATTTTCGGATCGTTCGGAATCGGGAAAACATCTTTGTTGAAAACCCTTGACGAACCGACGCTATGCCTGGATTTTGAGGCTGGATTGCTGGCCGTTCAGGATTGGAGTGGAGACAGTCTCACGGTGCGCACCTGGCCGGAAGCCAAAGATATCGCCTGTCTGGTTGGCGGCGCGAATCCCGCGCTAGACAACTCCAAGTGTTATAGCCAGCGTCATTATGAGAACGTGAACGCAAAGTACAAAGAGTTCGATATCTCAAAATATAAATGCATTTTCATCGACAGCATCACCATGGTGTCTAAAATATGCCTCGGCTGGGCTCGCGCTCAGGTTGAACAAAACAAATATGGAAAATCCGACACCTGGGCTGCCTATGCTCTGCT
>JAISCG010000025.1 GCA_031265715.1 Holosporaceae bacterium
ATGACCGAAAATGTTCTCGACGATCCTGTGCCCAATTTCATTCAATTTGTCGCAGGTGTGAACAATAATACTGCGATCTTTGATTTCAAAAAATAAATCCGCATCGAATTTTTCGGGACGAACCGTTCCGACAGCGATGGGCAAAGGCGTTGTGTGATCCGTGAGCTGCGGATACCGAAGAGTGATATCCCGGGAAAAAGTGAGGCGGGAATCCGTTTTTCCGAACAGATCCGCGACAAAAACCAGCGCCTGCTCAAAATCCGTCTCCGGAGTGAAAACGACGTTCATCGGAACCGTATCTTCAAAAAAAACGTCGGTTTTTTCTGCTCCCCGGTATTTTGTCCTGTACCCCAGACTGTAATTTTCGCAGCCGTTCAGTCGGTACAGATACACCAGCAGAAGAGTCTCCAAAATTGTTCGAGCGTCGGCATTTTCAAACAGCAGAGAAAGTTTTTCAAGCAAATCTTCTGAAAAAACCGTGATTTCGCGGAAAAAAGATGTTTTTGCCCCCGGCGACGTCGGTATCCAAAAATTCAAACCGACAACCTTTTCCAGAACTCGCACCCAGAACGGCTCATGCTTCGCCAACAACTCCGCCTGTTCCCGCAGACGCCGCAGAAAATCGGGATCGAAGGAAGTCAACTGATCCCCCTCCCGCAGATTGTACATTTCTGCGAATTCCTGCGCGGAATATTCCACATTGTTGAAATTTCTCAGATGCGAAAGTGCGATATCGTTCGTTTTGGTTGATATTCTCAGGTAATCCTTTGATATTTCGACCAAAGTTCCGGCAGGGTATCTTCCCTTCTTATCCAGAATATCTATTTTTTGAGCAAAAAATACCAGATCTTTAATCACGAATTTCGGCAGAGTCATCCTGTTTGCGTAGCCGAGAAAACTTGTGGCTCTGTAGATGCGATACACATCCTGCGCGGAAAATTCCCCGGAAATAACCGCAAAATTCTCGGGTTTTTGGTACATTGTGTAGTAGGAGCGCAGGCTCATATCCTGCTTCGTTTTTGTGTAGGTGCCGTTTTTCAGCTCATCCAGCAATTCTCTGAAAGAACTGATCGATTTTTCCATGCACTTCATATCGAGGGTGAAGTTCGTGTCTTCATTGTCCACATCGACGATTACCTGCTTAAGGATATCCCCCGTGTCGACCCCCTCTTCGATCACGTGCCAGGTGGCTCCGTGGACGCGTTCGTCGTTTAGGATTGCCTGGGAAGTTGCGTGAACTCCGGCATATTTCGGCAGAGGAGCATTGTGGTAGTTGATTGAAAAAACCCGGGGCAATTCTATCAACTCTTTGTCAAGAATTCTCGTGTTGGATATGCTGAAGAGAAAGTCGCATTCTGTCTCGCGCATCCGGTCCTTCAAAACCTGCAACGAATTTGTGTGCGGGATGCCTTTCTGCTCGGCAAACGCCACCACGTTCTCGGTCGGAGAACACACCCCGAGCAAATCGTACCCGCTTTCAAGTATGGCCTTCATGCAGCGGTCGGCCATACTGTCCTCTCCTACCAAAAAACAGCTGACCTTTTTGTTGATACGCCCTTTCAAAATACCCCTCCTCTACTGTGTCCTAGCAAATGTTAATAAATATCACAACTTATCCAATAAGTAAAGCCTCGATTGCAGAAAATTCTATTTTTTCCACTCAATTGTGACTCTTACTTTGCAATACGACAAAGATTTTTACACAAAATTATTTTAATTTATTTTTCAGCCGAATGAGATCAGACGGACGGAGGCGCAGTTTCTTCGAACAATCCCGGTTTCGGAGTGAAAATTATTACAATCGGCTTCCCTATTGTTGTATGACCGCTGGTAAAATTATTTTTAATCCGCAACAGGTATAACCCCAGCTTCTCGGACATGGACTTTAGGTATCCGGTTGTTCCATCCGAAAAATATATGATATTCGCCGAATTCCCTTCGTACAAACGCGGCATTATGAGTATTTTTATTTCACCGGACTCCACGCTCAACCCTTCGTATATGCTACCACATGAGTATGTACTTCCGGCAGAGCTCTTTATCGGAGAATAACTGCCTCGATTTGACGAAATGTCTATTTTTGTGTAATTCGGTCCAAGACCACAATTGGTGTTAGCTATCCAGCACAATTTAGCCTGTCCGTTTCCCACGCCTTTTACGCAATAGTATTCGAACTGAAAGTGATATCCGTGCAGCATCTTGAAAGAAGATGATGATTTTGAATACTGTTGAGCTCCTCCGCTGTAGAACGGCGTCCACGCAGCGTGAGCGATCCTCATAAGATCCGTCCGAGTGACACTATTATTTTCCCGTCCCTGACTAACATTTTGGATCATGTTTATGGCGCAGTGGGTGCAAAATCTCGTTCGCTCCCGAATACGCGCCAATTTCACCGCGTCATGTATATAATATATAATCACAATTAGTATCGGGATGGCAAATACAAATTCAATTAAAACTGCTCCGCTATTAGCTCTTCTAAGAGCCTGCCCCCCCCCCCCGTTGTATTACAGTCATAAATTTAGACAATATTTTTACTCCAAAAGTTAAATGCTCATCATTATGATATTTTGCCGCAACGCAGATTGCATTCGTCGTAGGCGCCCGGGTTATCTGCGGCTTTTTTCGAAAAATTTCGGAGCACTGCGATTGAGGGATTGTCGCCCCAGTTGGTGCAGTTTCGCCGAAATTTTGCTGTCTATGAGGGAATAGTAGGACGGCATAAACGAGATCTTGGATTTAATCTCCGATGCTGCCTGCTGCACCCTCGGAGATGAATTGATTTTTCGATTCATCACGTTACTCCAGGTGTTGTAAACCGTTGCGCAGTACGGTTTGTAGTATTTTTCGGCTTTTGAATGATAATACCCGACGGCATGGGTCCAGGAATTGTAGGTATTTTTCAGGCTCAGGAAAAATCTGGCGGCATAGTCTACGTTGTATTTCGGAGTAAAGGCTTCCTCGAGAGTCTTAAATGCTCCCCTGTGGTGTATCAGATTTACCTGCATGCATCCGACGTCTATATTTCTTTTTCCCCGGGCTATGAATTTTTTAACGGCGGCAATCGCTGCGCTTTTGGTCGAGAAATAATAGCTTTTTCCCGCGACGCACACCGTCCACGGATACGGACGCTTGCGATAAGAACCGTCCGATCGTCCGGATTCGACTGTTCCAATCGCCATGAACAGTCTGTGCGGAATTCCGTATTTTTTTTCGGCGGATGAAATTTCGCTCTCGCACAAATCATGCTGCGAGAAATATCCCTCGGGCGTTTTTAGCGGGACCTTCTCCGCGCCGCGGATCAGCGAAAAATACAATACCAAAAAAAGTACAAAACCTGCTCTCAACACCTTTTTCTCCCAATACTAAAGCTTCCACCGATGTTAGGAGCAAAAAGCGTGCCGCGATTCGCGATATTAACGCTTTTTCCGTTTATGAGGGGAGCGGAAGGGGAAAAGATTAACGGCGGATCCCGGAGTTTTCGATTGTTAAATAATTTCCGGAGATTTATCGAGAAAAAGTGCGCAATTTTTGCACTCCGAAACAGCAGGTCCTCACGTCATTGTGAGAAGCAACGCGACGCGGCAATCCGGATTTTAAAGACGCGAAAGTATTTCCATAAATACTGCAGAAGGAGACTCAAAGGGAAATTGAAATTTCAGGCAAAAAAAAAGATCCGACGGGCACTAAAATCCAGAGATTTAAAATTTGCTGTAATTTGAGTTTTGGATTGCCGCGTCGCTTTGTTTCTCGCAATGACGAGGCGCAACACTCAATCAAACGAAACGGGAGGTGAAATTAAAAATCCTCATCGGACCCCAGCAATTAAGAATCGGATCCCCACCATCAAGAATCGGATTCTCGTCATCAAAACTCAGATCCTTGTCATCAAACCCGGCGAATGCAGGTGCAGGGTCATCAACCTCGGCAACAACAGGTGCAGGCGCGTCCAAAAAACCTTCGGGAAAATCAGGCATGTTTTTCACGAACCAGCACACCATTGTCTTCTTACGCCTGCGATCCAAACGGGATAACCTGGGTATATCCAAGCCGTGTTCTCTTCCCAATTCTATTACCGAAACTAATACCTCTTTACTGTATCTTTTTAATCTGGCAGACATCAAGTTAAAAGCATCAGCACCACACTCTCTCATCAACTTTTTCACCGCCGCCTGTTCCCTTCTTGTCTGAGGCGTACCACGCAGGGAGTGCCTAAACATGCAACTCACATCTCCGTAGGCTATACTCAATACTCCGCACAAAAACATTAACTTCTTCATAATTTTCTCCATTCCAATTGGTTAACGGGTGCATTGTAGCTTGAATACAAATCGCTTATCAATAAAAAATGCTAAAAAATCCTCCGCTGAGATTGATATCAAATTACGGGAGGCTGCGACGCTTTCACAATCTTCGACACTGCCTCGGCAACCGGCAGGGTTTCCTGATTTCCGTCCGCGTACCTGAGTGTCAGCTTATTTCCCTTTTCCTCCTCGGCTCCGATAACCACGATGATAGGAGTTTTTTCAAGGATGTGACTCCTTATTTTGTAGGAAATTTTTTCGGCTCTCAGATCAAGCTCGGTTCTTATGCCGCTCTCGTCGAATTGTCGGAAGATTTTTTTGGCATAGTCGTCAAAATCGTTGGTGATTGTCGTAATAACCGCCTGCACCGGACTGAGCCAAAGGGGAACTCTCCCGGCGTAATGTTCCAACATAATTCCGATGAATCTTTCCAAAGATCCGAGAACGGCTCTGTGCAGCATGATGGGATGATGCTTCTGACCGTCTTCGCCGATGTACCAGGCTCCGAGTTTTTCCGGCAGTTGAAAATCGACCTGCAAAGTTCCGCATTGCCACTCGCGTCCGATTTTATCTTTCAGCACGAATTCCAATTTTGGCCCGTAGAAAGCTCCCTCTCCTTTGTTCAGAGTAAAATCGAGCCCCGCTTCCAGGGTGGCTTTTTTCAAAAGTTCCTCGGAGACGTCCCAAATTTCGTCGGTTCCGGTTCTTTTTTCCGGACGATCCGAAAATTTCACACTGAAATTATCGAAGCCGAGATCTTTATAAACATTCGCCAACAGCAGGCAGAATTTTTTCGTTTCGGAGCTGATTTGTTCCGGCGTACAAAAAATGTGGGCGTCGTCCTGGGTAAATCCGCGAACTCTCATGGTTCCGTACAGAGCTCCCGACGGCTCATTGCGATGGCAGCAGCCGAATTCCGCCATGCGCAGAGGCAGATCCCGGTAACTTTTTACTCCCTGTTTGAAAATTTGAACGGCTCCCGGACAATTCATCGGCTTGATCGCCAAAATTCGACCTTCCGACTCGGCGATGAACATATGTTCCCGATATTTTTCCCAGTGACCGGAGGCTTCCCAGAGCGAACGATCTATCATCTGAGGAGTGCATACCTCCACGTATCCGTCTTTTTGAATGCGGCGTCTCATGTAATCCTTCAGGACATTGTACATCGTCCAACCTTTCGGATGCCAAAAAATACATCCCGGAGATTCCTCCTGCATGTGAAAAAGATCCATTTCTTTTGCTATTTTTCGGTGGTCTCTTTTTTCGGCCTCCGCCAGATTGTACAGGTACGTTTCGAGATCTTCCTTCGAAAACCACGACGTGGCGTAGATTCGCTGCAACATATCGCGCTTCGAATCTCCCCGCCAATAGGCTCCGGCTATTTTCATCAACTTAAAATGAACGGATGCCGATCCGGTTTTCGGCAGATGCGGACCGCGACACAGATCTGCAAAGTCGTCGCCGTGTCGGTAGATCGTGACGTCGCTCACGTCGAGATCCAGGATTAATTCCGCCTTGAACGGCTCGTTCGCAGCTTCGAACATTTCGAGGGCGGCGCTTTTGGATATTACCTCGCGCGTGATTTTGTAATCTCTTTTAATAATCTCCCGCATCTTCTTTTCGATTTTTTCAAAATCTTCCGGAGTTATCTGATGCTCGCAGGCGATGTCATAGTAGAAACCGTTTTCTATCACCGGACCGATGGCTATTTTCGCATTCGGCCACAGTTCTTTCAGTGATTGAGCCATGATGTGTGAGGTTGTGTGTCTCATTATTTCGAGAGCCGCAGGATGTCCCTCGGTGATGAACTCGACGTCGGTGCCTTCTGAAACCGTGCTCGAAAGGTCCGTCGCAACACCGGCAACAAACATTGCAACGGCTTTTTTTACGCCGCCGCGCTTCATCAACTCAAATCCCGAAATTTTATTATCCATTACGATACTCCTAAATGCGCACGAGCGTATCACAGGTAATAAGCCCGGTTCAAGATCGGATTTGGAGTCGACTTTTGGAGTTGACTTTTTGCGGATTTTATGTTCAAATACGATTCGTTTTTAAGATAATGGGGGGTAAATATGAAAAAACATTTAGCAGCGTTTACGTTTTTGTTAGGTTTTTTTGATTTGGGAGCGATGCAATGTCCTCCTCCCGACATTTGCGACAGATTTCATGGTAAATTCGTTGAACTTGAGAAAGAACGTTCGCGACTGGAGAAAGAACGTTTGCGATTAAATGCCGAATACGAAAGATTATCTCAAAAAAAGAAGGCCCTTGATGATCAAGAAAAGCGTCTTTATGAAGGAATGCGTAAAATACCCGAAATTGCAAAAACATTGACCGACCAACGCAAGCTGTTTCAGTCTCACCCCCGTAATTTGGCATATTTTTTAAAAGAATACCCCGATTGTCAGATCAGTTTGGAAGATATTCAAAAAGGGGAGAAAGAAATATTCGATCCTTTTATTGTAATTCTTGATGAGAAATTTCCAAAAGACAAAAGGTGGCAATTTTTTAAATCTAGATTTTTTTCTCACGGGAGTGGGCTGGATCCTTTCAGCGTAGGCTATGGTCTGCCGAATAGCGATCAAATAATTTATTTGAGAGATATAGTAAAAGACTATCCGGATATTTGTAATAAACTGGAAAAAGTACGAGATGAATTGCGACATGAATTGCAACCTCTTCACGGAGAGGTAATCGAGAAAATGGACAGATATTTGGGCAACAATAACCGTGAATGGAATATGTTCAAATGGTCGGTTATGATGGGCGAAAATATATATTTGATATCAGGTTATTCTATAGGCTATAGAGCAATTAATCCGAGTTACATGACAATTCTGCAAGGCCTTCCTCAAAGTTTGTTGCTGCTGGAAGAACTGCAAGCCTATGCAAGAGAGTGGGATCAATATGAATATGACGATTGCAAAAAACCTTTTGATCGAAAGATTTTTGGCGACAAGGCTGGGCTTTTTAATAAGCTTTGTCTTGAAAAAAGAGAGGAGGCAGTTCTGGAATTGTCAGGACCTGTGTCTGATGAAATTTACGGCAAATCGCGTCCGCCGCAAAGCGATCATGAGATATCGGCGGCAAATAAATTTGTGAAGATGCTGGGTGATTTCAGAATCAATGAAGTAAGATTCATTGATGCGGGAACTCTCATATCGACGACTAATATACCGGAGGCGAGAAAAAGCGAACTGCTGGATGCTTTACATCAAGAATCGGAGACAGATGTGCAGCGGGAAATTTCCAAACTTACCGAAGGTTCAAGCTTTGAAAATGATAATTTGAAAGAAAGAGTAACTCAAGATTTGCGTCAAGCGGCTTCGTGTCCGGTATATCGGGGTATAATTTTAGCTTTAATCGCGTGGACAGAGGCGACTTCTTCAACAATTTGTGAAGGGATATCGTTTAATTTGAGAGAACATCCGGTAAGAAAACTTGTTTTTAAGGCGCATAACGGGGCCAATTGTTTGTTTGGTTATAGCGAAATATGTCTTAATTATTCTCTTCAATTGTTGACAGAGTCTTTTTTTGATAGTTCTGGCGCATTGGCACAAGATTCTTCACATTTATCATTACGCAATATGCCTATAGGCGAGGCACTTCTTCATGAAGCAGGACACATAATATCCTGGTATATGGCTCGTGCCGCGGATATAATACTGAAGCTTGATTCAATATCCATGGAAGTTGCTTCAAGAAGCGTCATCGTTGAGGAATTACCCGATGCAGTGTCCGATAATATTGAATTTATAAAAAAAGAACTAAATGATGAAAATTCATCTTATTGGAAAGGTGCCAGGGTGTTTCAGGGAGAGGAGGTTGTTTTTTCTGAAAAAGCCAGAGAAGAATGGAGCCGGGTGATGGTAGATCAATTGCAGACTCAGACGCCTCCCGCGGTGAGAGCCAAAGAAAGTTTTGATGATTTGATTGAATTATTCCAAATTTTAGGGTTTTTCACGGCTTCGCATTCAGGCTCTAATGTGCTTTACATTAATCTGCTCAGCGATGCTGCTTATTACATCGAAAAAGGACTTCCGGTGAGATGCAGTCATCAGGCAAAGGTGAAAAGTGCTAAATCGCTGCTTTCTCCTGAAGAAATAGCAGACTACCGGCGTGAAAAATATTTCGCGCGTTGGGAAAATGAACATCTCAAACCGACGTACACGCTTTCCATGAACCCGGAATTTTATGACGCATTAATTGAAGCCTACGGATCCGAGATGTCCGAATATAAAGAGCGACTCAAGTCGCATGGCGGTCCGCTCGGTTCCGGTTCTTAAAAAAATGTATCAACTACTATCGCCTAAAGGCGATAGTTTGGGGTTCCGATTGCAAAGCGGCTAAAGAACATTTGGCTTTTATCATTTTTGTGATCTTATTTTTCTGCCTTATGATCTAACCGTCACAAATTTTATAGCTTCCCAAAAAGAATAATACTAAAGGCGAGGGTGTCTTACCCTCCCAGGTAACTACATGAAGTTCGTTTTTAGCGACAACCGCTAGGCAGTCGCCGATTTTTAGACAAAATATCTGTAACACACTGAAAATACTGCAGAAATCGCGATGCGGAACAGTGATTTTCAAAAGTTCTTGCTAAAAACCATCGGCCTAGTGAGCGACGCCGCGTTTTTGAAATGCCCTTCTAAGCCCTGTGCCGAAGACGCCCATTCAAGCATGAAGTGCAACACCGACCCCTGATGAGAGAGAGGATTTTTATACCCGGAGTTGCATAAAAACAGTTGGAAAAGGTCATGAGAGGAGGTTAATCTCAGTTTTGCAAAAAGGAGGTTAACATGGCCAAAAGAGGTTACCA
>JAISCG010000058.1 GCA_031265715.1 Holosporaceae bacterium
AACTGCATATCCTCAAAAACCGCTTTTTTCCCGAGTTTTTGGGCTATTAACTTCGCTAAATCCACGTCAAACCCGACAATTTCTCCGTTTTCATAGTATTCGAACGGCGGATAATCTGCGCAAACCGCAAATTTCATCACATTTTTTTCATCTTTTTCTTTACAACCCGATAACAGAGAAAGAACGATCGTAAACAGTATGTGCATATACCTTTTCATGCTGCCCCACAGATTCTACATTGCCAAAATAATTCCGTTTTCCGATTTCCAGTGGAGAAATACTTCGTCGTCCCATTGAATCGGGCGTTCGGCTGCGCGAACGGAGTTGGTTACCGTTGCAAAAATAATCGCCCCCGATCGAAGTTTCACGTGATAAATCGAAACGTCGCCCAAATATACGATATCTTTTACGATTCCGACAGTCCAATTGTAATCGCCTTTGGGCTGAACGTCGGTCAGCATAACTTTTTCCGGTCGAATCGCAACGCTGATTTGCGCTCCCACGGGAACGGACGCCGACGGAGTGACATACAGATTTTTTTCCATTACCGTTGATTTTACGATCACGTGGTCGAGTTCTTCTTCAACGATGATCCCGTCGAAGAGATTTACCGATCCGATGAAGTTCGCAACGTATTTTGAATTCGGGTATTCGTAAATTTCGGTCGGACCGCCGACCTGCAAAATGCGCCCTTCATTCATCAGGCCTATGCGGGATGACATCGTCATGGCTTCTTCCTGATCGTGGGAAACCATGATAAAAGTGACACCGACTTTTTCCTGAATATTGACCAACTCCAGCTGCGTGCGCTCCCGCAATTTTTTATCGAGAGCTGCAAGAGGCTCGTCCAAAAGCACCAACTTCGGCTGTTTTACCAAACTGCGGGCCAGTGCCACGCGCTGCCTCTCGCCTCCGGAGAGTTGCCCGGGTTTGCGTCGCTCGTAGCCGCTCATTTGAACGAGTTCAAGATATTCGTTCACCCGCTCTCTGATTTCATTTTTCGGCAGACCTTCCTGAATTAACCCGAAAGCAATATTTTGCTCGACGGTCATGTGGGGAAATAATGCGTAGGATTGAAATACCATGCTTACCGGCCGTTTGTAGGCGGGGGTATCCGTCATGTCGACGCCGTCGATGAAAATTTTCCCGGAAGTAGGGGATTCGAATCCCGCCAGCATACGCAGCAGCGTTGTTTTACCGCATCCGGATCGCCCCAGAAGCGAAAACAATTCTCCCCTGTAAATTGAGAGAGACACATCGTTAACGGCGACGCGTCCGCCGAAATTTTTTGTAATATTTTTTATGGATACGTAGGGCTTCGCCTTCGGATCTTGCCAGGCTTCCGGATCGATCAGATGTTTAGACAGAACCATGTGTAATTTTCCTATGCTTCCCCGGCTTCTTCCAAAAACAATGCGTTAAGCGTCGAATCCCGGGTTTTTTTATTATCTGTGATGATGATGGCAAAATAATGATAAAAACGATTACATTCGTCTGTTATCAGCTGAATTATCGACTCAACCGACGTTTCGTCCATCAAAAACGACGACATGAAGGGAATCGTCAGACTGTACACAACACGATTTTCGTCCGACAATAGATCAAAATGTCCAATCCAAATTTTTTCGTTCACTTTTGCGACAGCGTCCGCAATTGCCAATCGTTTATTTTTCGGAGCGGAAAGATCCATGTCGCAGGAAAAATATACGATCTCGCAGTCTGCCCTGAAAATAACGGACAAAATGTACCTTGGCAGCTCATCTTTCAGAAGAACTGAGATTTCGTTATTATCAACCCTGCTGAAATCAAGATCCGTTTTGATTGCAAACATCTCTGTCAGGTCGATCGGGTTAGCTTCCAAATTATCTTCTCCCATAGTTTGACGGGTAAGACTATCATAAAAATTATCATTTTAAAAACTTAATGTGTTTTTGTTTGTGGCGGAATTAAATGCCCCCTATCTGAATTATAAAAAAGGCAAAATAAAGATTGACGTCGTGGCGTGCTTTTGATATAAGAAATCGTTGTTGTGAGTATCATATAGAGGGGAAAATGAAAAAAATATTTATAATGTTTGCCATTGGTTGGCAATTTGCTTCCGGCGCCATGGATTTAGAAGATTCGTATGCCGGAATTGTAATTGAATCACTTGTTTACAGTAAGGGGTTCGAGTGTCATGCCGGTGAAATTTCCTGTTATTCTCCAGTAATACGTGAGTATGGGATGCATAATAGAGAATTTACTCCGATTCTATTTCCCAGAAGTAGTATAGTAAGAAACGGGGTTCGATTTTTGGTAACATCAATGGAAAATCCTATCGTTGATGAAGTATCTCCGACTCCTCCGATGGATCCGGAGGATGATGTGATAAGGTTTTATTTGGAAGAGTGCGACGATACTTTAAGATTTGTATGTATTCCCGCCAGTGTACGCGTTGTAAGCGAATTTTGTTTTTTTCGGTGTAACGGATTGACAGAGGTAGTATTTGAGTATAACTCTCAATTGAGGTATGTTAGAAGAAATGCTTTTGAGTCGTGTCTTTCTCTGCGATCAATGAACATTCCGAAAAGTGTACAGGTTTTAGGTGCACGTTGTTTTGCTTTTTGCAAAGGATTGGGTAGTTTGACATTCGAGCCGGAGGCTGGTTTGGAGTGGATTGAAGAAATGGCTTTCCATGATTGCCTGTCTCTGAGATTAATAATCCTTCCGAATGGTACGAATGTCTTTCAGGAATATTCTTGGGAAAAACCGAGTTGGGACTTTGGCTCGTATCAAGGTATATCTGTTTACCCAAATTGGGAAGATTTCGGTGATGCAGATCTGAATTCGCTTGCGGAGACATATGAAACGCCTCTGAATTTGTCTATGGAGACACGTGAAACGCCCAGTCTTTTTTCGATTGCTTGTGAGGATTCCAGTGATGCAGATCTGAATTCGCTTGCGGAGACACGTGAAACGCCCAGTCTTTTTTCGATTGTTTGGGAGGATTCCTGATCACCTGATCAGATCACTTTTGGAAGTTGTTGAATTTTTCCGTGCAGTAACGTGTTTTGCTCTTACTACCCGTCTCATTTGACTGAGTGTTTCATCTCGTCATTGCGAGAAACGGCGCGACGGGTGGTAAGATTCTGCGTAAATGCGCTTGCAGTGTTCGAGTTCATGCTATATCATCTGCCGGTTAAGTATGAAGAGAGGATTTATGGTGGAAAAAAACGGGCATAATTTAGCAATATTATCCCAGTATATAAAGGATTTATCGTTTGAAAATATCAATTCGCTTTCCCAGGCCGGCGCCCTTGATAAGCAGCCGCAGATTGATGTTCAGGTCAGAGTGGACGTCGAATCCGGCAGTAAGCCGAATGTGTATTTCATATCCCTGGTGACCGAAATCAGCGCAAAAACAGAAAAACCGCTGTTTATTTTGGAATTGGACTACACCGGAGAATTTCTGGTGGAGGGATTCCCGGATGACCTTATCAACCTTATTTTGTATGTGGAATGTCCGAGACTGCTGTTCCCGTTCGTTCGTTGCATAGTCGCCAATACGGCGGTTGACGGCGGATTCCCTCCGTTGTATCTGTCTTCGTTCAATTTTATGGAAATGTACATGCAGCAATTGGAAGCAAGCAAAACTCAGACTCCGGAGAATGAGTAGTCGTCCGCTGGCGATCCTCGTAGACGGATCCGGTTTTATATACAGAGCCTACTATGCGATGCCGCAGCTGACGGACGGAGCGGGGCGTTCTGTGGGAGCCGTCTACGGGTTTTGTTCAATGCTGATTTCGCTGTTGAATAAGCATGAGTCCGATTTGTTCTGCGTGGTGATGGACAGCGGCAGAGAGACTTTTCGCAGCGAAATCTATCCTGAGTACAAAAGTAACCGCGACGAAACTCCGGAGGAGTTGAAATCGCAGACGCCGATACTTCGGGAAGCGTGCGAGGCATTCGGTGTTCCGACAATTTTCAAAAAAGGGTTTGAGGCCGACGATATCATCGCAACCTGCGCTCACAGGTTGTCCGAACTCGGCTACGACGTGAGGATAATTTCTTCGGATAAGGATTTGATGCAACTGATAACGAATAACGTTCAGATGTTCGATCCGCTGAAATCCAAAATTATAAAAACAGAGCAGGTGTGGGAAAAATACGGAGTTTTGCCGTCGCAAATGGTGTTTTTTCAGGGGCTGACCGGAGATCCCTCCGATAATGTTCCGGGTGTCCGGGGAATCGGGCCGAAGACGGCGGCGAAACTCGTAAACGAATTTCAAACGCCGGATATTTTGTACAGAAATATCGATAAAGTAAAAGTCGAAAAAACACGCAAGATGCTGATTGAGCAGAGGGAACGCGCGGAGATTTCTCTGAAGCTGGTTGCCCTGAGAAAAGACGTGGAACTCGATTGCGACTTGGAAAGTCTTCGCATATCCTATGATTTGGGCAGAGTCACGACTTTTTTGTCGGAACTCGGGTTTAATTCTCTGGTGAAAAGACTCGATCGGCGCAAATCGACGCTGCGTCCTCGTACGACGATTACTTCTCCGAGGGAATTGGTAAATTTTTTCGAATTGAATCGCGTCCAAAAATTCGGTTTTTTCTTTTCTTCATGTTCGGACGGCAGACATATGCTGGCCATGTGCTGCGGCAGCCAAACGGCTTGCTGCATTTTTTCCCCGGATAATAGCGCAGATTTGTTTAATCAATGTCTCACTCTTCGCGAAATTTGCGACACGCTGAAGCCGTATCTCGAGGATCCGTCCGTGAAAAAGATCGGCCTGAGAAATGCGGTTCGTTATTTTAAAAATACGGAACCGAAATCCTACGATGATTTGCAGGTGATGACCTGGCTGCTCTACGGCGTTTCCGGGGATGAGGTGGGGGTTATTTTCCCGGGGAATGATGATCCGATTTGCCGGTTGTCGTTTAAAAATATCTGCGAACCGGATCAAATTTGCGCAATTTCCGAGCTTATTTTCGATAATTATGATGATGTTGTCCGCGATTTGGAGAAAAATAATCTGCTGAAGATTTATCGGGAGACAGATCAACCGTTGATCAATATTCTGAAAAATATGGAGGAAAACGGGATAAAAGTTTCTCTGAAAAAATTAAACGAGCTGTCCGCGGAATTTTCCGAAAAAGTGAGAGAAACGGAAAATAAGATTTTTGCGTTGGCCGGATGCAGATTTAACGTCGGCTCCGTTAATCAACTGTCGGACGTGCTTTTTAACAAGATGAATATTCCCGCGCCGAAAAAAGGAATGTCGCTGGATGCCGCCGGCCTGGAGGAATTGTCCGAGTACAGTCCGATTATCGAGCTGATCGTTCAGTGGCGCCAGAGGACTAAATTGCTGAATACCTACACCGGAGCTCTGGTAAAATTGGCCGATCCGGAAACCGACAGGGTGCATACGACTTTCAATATGACTTCCACGGTGACCGGGAGATTGTCGTCCTCCAATCCCAATCTGCAAAGTATTCCGCACGCGACCGAGGAGGGGCGACAGGTTCGCGAGGCTTTTATAAGCGAGGAGGGGTATCAGCTTGTTTCATTTGATTATTCTCAGATAGAACTGAGGGTTTTGTCCCATGTCGCCGGCATAAAATCATTGCAGGAGGCTTTTGCCGCAAACCAAGACGTACATACCATAACCGCAGCCGGCGTTTTCGGAGTGAATTTGGAAGAGGTCACGGACAGGATGCGTTTTCGCGCAAAAATTATTAATTTCGGAATAATTTACGGAATGTCTCCGGCGAAATTGGCCCGGGTGCTGGACATTTCGGTGGAAGAGGCCCGCAATTATATCGATAATTATTTGCAGAAATTCCGGGAATTCGAAAAATATCGGGAAGAGACGATGAAGTTTGCAAGAAAATACAGCTACGTCAATACTCTGAGCGGAAGGCGTTGTTACATAAGGAATATTGTGTCGGCGAACTATTCTCTTCGCCAGTTTTCGGAAAGACAGGCCCTGAACGCCACCATTCAGGGGAGCGTCGCGGATATAGTCAAGACGGCCATGATCAATGTGTTCCCGCATTTGCCCGAGCTTCATTCAAAAATGCTGATTCAGGTGCATGACGAACTGATTTTCGAAACAAAGAATGAGTTCGTGGATCAATCCATTCTTGTGATAAAGAAAATTATGGAGAATGTCGTGAAATTGTCCGTTCCCCTGGACGTAAATGTGAAATTCGGGAATTATCTCGGGTAGTAGGGTAAAAAACATGAAATTTGAGGAAAGCGAGACGATAATACCGACAAGCACGGTCGGACCGATCAAGATAAATTACGAGGGTAGGGGAGGGCAGTGCAGTGTCCCGCTGGCGACATTTGAAACTCCGCTTTGGGCTTCAACGAAGCGGGGAGCTCTGGTGTCGCAAACTGCCTCCGACGGTATAAATTTGCACGTGATCGACGACGTCATGACGAGATCCGTGATTCTTGAAGCGGAAAGTTTGCGGGATGCGCTGCAATGTCAGTCTCGAATCAAAGATAATGAAAAAAATATCGCGGATGCGGTGAGAAAAACCGGGAAATTTGCGATATTGAAGAGCATATCCGCGGAAAATGTCGGAAGGCTGCTTTACATCCGCATCGGCATAGAAACCGGGAATGCCTCCGGTCATAACATGGTGACCCGGGCGGCGGATGCGGTCATAGATTTGATCCTGTCCGAATGCAAAAATATGAAATACGTATCCGTTTCCGGAAATTACTGCGTTGATAAAAAAGTGTCGGCGATTAACGGAATTTTGGGTAGGGGAAAACGAGCCTCCGCGGAACTGATTGTTTCCCGCGATACCTGTCGCAGAATTTTAAAAACGACCCCGGAAAAAATCATCGATTTGAATGTTAAGAAAAATTTGATCGGCAGCACTCTGGCCGGAGGAGTGAGAAGCGCCAATTCTCACTACGCTAACGCCGTGCTTGCCGTGTATCTTGCGACCGGACAGGACGCCGCAAACATAATTGAGGCTTCCCAGGGAATTACCTTTGCGGACAGGTTCGGGGACGATTTATATTTTTCCGTAAATCTTCCGAATATTATTGTCGGAACGGTCGGGAACGGAAAAAATTTACCGTTCGCGATCAAGAACCTGACGCAAATGGGATGCTTTCCGGAAGATCCGAACTCGGCCAAGAGACTGGCAGCTTTGATTGCTGCTGCGGTTCTGTGTTCCGAACTTTCTCTCATGGCCGCTCTGACAAATCCCGGAGAATTGATGCAATCCCACCTGAGGTTAGAAAGAGGAAAAATCGATTGTGGTGCTTCTCGCAATTAAGGACCCTTCGTTTATTTGAAATACAGTCGATATATCTGGCAAAGGTTCTCCCGAAAATTTTGATATCGTCAGCATATTATTATCGGGGTCAAAAGAAAAAGTTCGATTGTACTTTTTTATTTTTAAAACAAATTTATCTGCATCCGATCTTCTGATAACGGGATTTATCGAAAATACGAACTCGTCGGTTTTTTCCGACCTGCTAATATAACGTTTTAATAGAGGGACTAAATGTTTTAATGTAAAAGTACAGTCGGACAAATCGATGCGTTTTGCAGAAAAGAAATTGATATTTTGAGAGTAAAAACGTTCATATGTATTTAACGGTAACTTCAGCAGTTCTAATTTTTTTAGGTGGGGAAAACTCGGCATTCCGGGGATGCTTGTGATTATTGTACTGCTTGATAAATCTACATTTTGTAAATTCGGCGCATACCCCAACATGGAGTACAGGAAAAATAAATCAATTTTACTTTTGGTCATGACTAAAGTTTCCAATTTTTCAAGAGCGCAGGGTACGAGTTTAAAATTAAACGGTTCCCTGAGCATGAAAAGATGGGACATATCGAGAGTTTTTAAATTCGGAAAATCATTCGCAAGTTTCGGCAGGATTGAGCAAAAAAGAGTGGATGGACGATCTCTCAATCCTCGAAGAATAACGCTGTCCACCGAATCCTGCCGGCCGCACTCTTCCAAAAACGAATCTATAGTTGCGGGCGAAAAATGGCTCAAATGTAATTTTGGCGGAAACAAGTACTGCGGAACGGCGTAATCAAAACTCCACGTCGGCAAAGAAGTCGGTTGTTCCGATTTTGAAAAGATGAAGTGAGGGTATTTATTGAGAAATAAATCTCTTCTGTACATAAGAAGCGCGAATATATCCGGATGTTTGTAAATTGTTTTAAGAAAATCAAAAGTTTCCGTGAGAAATTCGTCATTGTAGTCAGGAGCCACGGTTTTTTTTATGAAATCATAGGCGTCGTCCGGAGCGGCAGGAGTCTCCAACTCATACCCGAGCATTTTGCACATTCCTCTCACAATCCAAAGCATAACGGATGCCTGTCCTCTTTTGAATGTGGTTGCCCAGGACAGGGAATAGACGAATCTTTTGATGTCATCGGAAAAAGATTCCGGAGGTTCGGGATTTGTATCGGTCATCAATAATTTTGCCGACGAAAAAAGTCTGACAAAATCCGGAAGGGCGGTGTATGAGGCCATTACCAGACTGTGCCCGACTCGACCGTTGCTGCAAATAAAAGCAAAGGGGAATTCTTCGATTACTGTTTTCTCTCCGCTTATCGGAGGTTCTCCTCTTAGGTAGTTCAGAAGACGTAGTTGGACGTTGTGGAAATTCCACGGTTCTGTCAGTTGAGTAAATGTTCCCTCAACGTTATGGATTAATCCGAATAATTCTTTGGATTTTTTATCCAAATAATCGATATTCGGGTTATTCAACATAGCAACGCCGGCTCGCGCTACCCCCGTCCAGGAGAGAATATTGGAGAAAAAAAATCCCAAATGTGCCCGCGGAATTTCTCTGTTTACGGTAAATAAAAATGAAAGAATACACACGATGCGTTCGGAAAAATCAGAAAAAAAACTCAGTGCTTCGGGAGATCCGTATCTGTGCCCGGGTGTAAAAGAAGGAATCCACCTGGAATCCGGGGGATTTCTATCGCTGCTATTGCTCAATGTTTGGTATACGAAATCGCCTGCCTCCTTTTTTTTATCGGGATTAAGGATGAAAAGATCAGCAAAAAGCTCGGTTAATTTTTTATATATAATTGTTTTCTTCGCATCGTCGTTCGGTGCTTTTCTTGCTTCCAGGTACATCGATTGAATTAATTTCGGCTGAGAAATGACGTCGCAGTTATGCACCGCATCTGCGTTGTAAAAAATAAGAGCAATCGTTGTTAAAGCAGAAAAAAATGATTTTTTTAACATTTGTATTCCTAATTATTTATGTTTATTTTATATAAAGGTATGTATAGGGTATTTGCGGTCATCCGGCAAGAGGTTAAGTATTTTTTTGGAAAAAAAATCAATTAGCGTCGAAGATTTTTCCATTTGTCATTGCGGGGAGCGGAGCGACGCGGCAATCCATGCAGCGATTGACTAAGGACATGTCGCCTCCTGCTACGATTTTGTGGATTGCCACGTCGCGTTGCTCCTCGCAATGACGGAGGTGCCTCCCCCCCTCGATTAAATGCCCCCGGAGACGGGTGGTAAGCGTGCAGAAATTTATTGCTGACACGTCGCGGGTAAATAAGTTATAATGCATTAATTTGATTGCGTTGGAATGTTACGATATGCCTAGAGAAGAGCCGATTGTTTCACTTGAAGATGTTATGCTTAACTATGAAGATGGGGCTCTCGTCCTGAAAAACGTATCTTTGTCCCTACACAAGAAGTCGTTTTATTTTCTCACCGGAGCGAGCGGAGCGGGAAAAACGTCCTTTCTGAGGTTGCTGTACATGGGATTAAAGCAATCGTCCGGAAAGCTTACGATTTTCGGAAATGACGTTCTGAAGGCTTCTCCGGAAGAGCAGTGCAAGATAAGGCAGCGTGTCGGGGTCGTTTTTCAGGATTTCAATCTTCTTGAGCATCTGACGGTTTTGGAAAATGTGGCGTTGCCGCTCAAAGTTACCGGAGAATCCGAAATGCGCCGCGAGCATCAGGCGAAGGAGATTCTGGATTGGGTCGGTCTCGGAAACTGTTTTAATGCACGCCCGAACACTCTTTCCGGGGGGCAAAAACAGAGGGTTGCAATTGCCAGAGCGGTAATTGCGCGACCTGACATCTTGTTGGCCGACGAACCGACGGGAAATGTGGACGAAGATATAGCAAACAAACTGATGAATCTGTTCTATGGTATGCATAAGATGGGCGCCTGCGTTGTCGTTGCCACGCACTATCGGCAGTTTGTGGATAGTTTTCACTATAACGAGCTCTGTATCGAAAACGGTTGCGTCATAGACCGAAGTCGAAAAAGGAGAGGTGTATAAGATCATGAATTTCAGCAAAAATTATGATTTTGATTTCAAGAGTGACAGGTCGAACAGGTTTATCCCGTTTATTATCGGTTTTTTGATGTATTCCGTCACCATCGCGGCGATGAGCGGTCTTTTTACCTATAATCTGACTTCGGAATGGAGAGATTCTCTGAGCGGTCGCATTACCGTCGAATTTCAGTCCAATATTGATGTAACCGATACTACTCTCACGGATAAACAGAACGAGGAAATTCTGAAAATCGTAAAATCTACGCCGGGAGTAAAATTTGTCCGAAAACTGCGGGAAATCGATATTTTGAAAATTCTGGAACCGTGGCTCAGCGGCACCGCCATTCCGGATGATTTTCCTTTTCCGACGATTTTTGACGTGGAAACCGATAAAGACGTTCAGGTTGATCTTTTGTTGATGTCGGAAAAATTGTCGAAGGTATCCCGGGGGGTGCGCATACACGATCACGCCAATTGGTACGCTCCGATTATGAAAGTCAGCAACGGTTTATTCGGCTTTGCCGTTATTTTATCTGTTTTGATTTTTGCGACGGTTTGCGCCACCGTAATTTTTATAACGAGAAAAACGTTGGGAGTGCACCTGAACACGGTAAAAATTCTGCAACTGATCGGCGCGAACAGCATATACATAGCGTCTCAGTTTAAGCGCTATTATTTTTCGGTCGGATGCAAATCTTCCGCGATATCAATTATATGCAGCCTGCTTACGATTGTTTGGATAAGTTTTGTATTGCCGACCGCAGAGAATATCTCCCTGTTTAAGTACATAATTTTGTCGATTATCATTCCTTTTATTACGACTTTTCTGATAATGATGACCTCGCAGAGAACGGTTTTGTTCTTTCTGAAAGATAAATGGATCGATCGATGAGTGTGCGGAAAGTCTTCCTGATAACCGTATTTTTTTGGGTGGGGGGATGTTGCCTTTTTATTATGCTATGCATTTTTTCGTACAAACACGACCATAACGCCTGTTTTGATAACATAGTGGTGCTTACCGGGGGGCGCGATCGCATTGCCTGCGCCTTCAGTTTGGCGGAATCGTGCAAACCGAAAAATATTTTTATATCCGGAGTTTATAAAGGAACGATGCTGCATGATATTCTGCCCGAAAAACCGATCCGAGACGTGAATATTATTCTGGGAAAACAGGCCAAAAATACCGAACAGAATGCAAAGGAAATCGATGAATGGGTAAAAGAAAACGATATTTCGGAAATTTTACTGATTACGTCCGATTACCACATGATGCGAAGCATGGCGGAGCTGCGGCGCGTGAATGACAGGCTGAAAATATATCCGTGTGCCGTAAATTCTTCCGTGAATTTTGTGTTTTTTCTAATATGTGTTAAAGAATTTCATAAGATGATATATATTCAATGCAGAAATTTGCTGGGGACGATAAAAAACACATGCTGCTTCTGAGATCAATATTTTTCAATATCATTTTCTTTTCGGTGATGACGATCGTTTTTATTGTCGGCTATCCGCTCAGATTTGCGCACGAAAAAAGCAGGATCGTTTTCGCGTTTTGGAAATATCTGTCCCGGATTCTCGGATTTGTTACGGCAAAAATCGGCGGAATAAAATACGTTATAGAAAACGAGCACAATATTCTCGGAGAACCGGCCATATACGCCATTCGCCACGAATCTGTCTGGGAAACTTTAATGCTGATTTGCAGATTCAGGGAGCCGATTTTTGTTTTAAAGAAAGAATTGCTTGATGTTCCCCTTTTCGGAGTGCTTTCTCGAAAAGTCGGAAGCGTTGCCGTTGATCGCGGTAACGGAGGATCGAAGAATTTGATAAACGCCCTCGGAAAAGTTCGCGACTCCGTTGCGGAAGGCCATCCGGTTATTATTTTTCCGGAAGGAACCCGCATGGCCCACGGAAAATATGTTCCGCTGAAAAAGGGCATAGCTCTTTTTTACCAAAAAACCGATTGCCCGGTTGTTCCGGTTGTTCACAATGCCGGATATTTTTGGCCGAGGCGCGGATTTATCAAAAAACCCGGAGTTATTACCGTGAAATTTTTGGATCCCATTCCTCCGGGATTATCAAAAGATGAATTCATGGACAGATTGAACGAAACATTCCACAGTGAAATAGAGAAGCTAAAAGGATAAAACATGTCTCTCGATGCAACGGCCGACGCAATATTGGAACGCTACGAATCGCTTAAAATGCGGATGCTTGATTGCGCCGGGGATTCGGAAAATTTCACGAAATTATCGAAGGAATTTTCGGATCTCGAAGATTTCGCGATTCTCATAGGTAAATATAAAAAAGCTCAGAACGAACTTGAGGAACTCGAGCAGGTTGCCTCCGATTCGGAAACGGATGCGGATTTCAAGGAATTGGCTTCGGCGGAAATCGAAAATTTAAAAATACTGATTCCGAAATTGGAAAAAGAAATAAAGGTCATGCTGATTCCCAAAGACGCCGGCGACGAAAAAAACGCCATCATCGAAATCAGAGCGGGAACAGGAGGAGACGAAGCCGGTTTGTTTGCCGCGGATCTCTTCCGCATGTATCAAAAATATTCGGAATTTCGCGGGTGGCGATTCGAAATTTTGTATTCGCACGATTCCGGCATCGGAAGCATAAAAGAGGCGTCGGCGAGCATTTCCGGAAAGGGAGTCTTTTCCTATCTGAAATTTGAATCCGGAGTGCATCGGGTGCAGCGTGTTCCGGTAACGGAATCAAGCGGGCGCGTCCACACTTCCACCGCCACGGTCGCCGTTTTGCCGGAGGCGGAGGAAGTCGATCTGAAAATCGACGAAACGGATTTGAAGATCGACGTTATGCGGGCGTCCGGAGCTGGCGGTCAGCACGTGAACAAAACCGAAAGCGCCGTTCGGATTACCCACATTCCGACCGGAATAGTCGTGGCGCAGCAGGACGAGCGCTCGCAGCATATGAATCGACTCAAGGCCATGAAAATACTTCGCTCCAGACTCTATGAACTGGAAAGACAAAAATTGCACGCCGAAAGAGCGGATAATCGCCGTTCTCAAATCGGTACCGGGGACAGATCCGAACGCATTCGCACATATAATTATCCCCAGGGACGAGTTTCCGATCACAGAATCGGTTTGACATTGTATAAATTACAGCAAATTATGAACGGAGAAGGCTTGGATGAGATAATCAAAGCCTTGGTCGAATTTGATCAGGAAGAGCAGATTGCAAATTTTTGCTGACAGCGATGATTAGTGCGAGAGATCGGCAGCGCATGATCGCCAAAATAAAAAACGTTTCCCGGGAGAAGGTTTTTTTCGATCCGGAGAATGTACATTTGAATGAGGAAGAAGAGCGTCTGCTGCAGGATATGACGGAACGCTACAATAAAGACGAGCCGCTGTCCAAGATATTGAATTGCAGATCTTTTTGGAAACACGATTTTTTTGTTAACGGCGACGTGCTGGATCCGCGCCCCGAAACCGAGATACTGATCGAGGCGGTTTTGAAGAGATTTGGCGTGCAGTCTTCTTTGAATTTCCTCGACGTCGGCACGGGCAGCGGGTGTATTCTGCTGAGTTTGTTGCATGAATACAAAAATTCACGCGGAATCGGAATCGATATCAGTCCGGGCGCAATAGACGTTGCAAAACATAATCGGGAAAAATTCGAAATAAAAAACGCGGATTTCAGGGCGTCCGATTGGAAGGATTTTCGCTGTGAAGGAGAAATTGATATCGTCGTCAGTAATCCGCCCTACATCAAAACCGGTGATCTTAATTCCCTTGACAGAAATGTTCGAAACTACGATCCGCTGCCCGCGTTGGACGGCGGAGAAACCGGACTCGACGCCTACGTGTCGATATGCGAATCGGCCAAAGGATGGCTGAAACCGGGCGGCTCGATATTTTTTGAAATCGGCCGCGGCCAAGAAATTGACGTTTCTGCGATTCTGCGATCAAAAGATTTCGAAATAATCGAAATCCGGAAAGATTACGGCGGCATAGCGCGCATCGTCGAAGCGATACGAAAATGAAATTTTACGGGAGGTTATCATGGGAAATTTATTCGGAACAGACGGAATTCGCGGCGTAGCCGGAGAGTATCCGATGACCGTCGAGTTTTGTTACCGGCTCGCGGAGGCGGTTTTTGCGAAATTCTGCACGTCGGAGGACCGAAAGCATACAATTCTCATCGGAAAGGATACCAGAATATCCGGAGATACGCTGGAGCACGCAATGGCGGCGGCTTTCTGTTCCTGCGGGGCGGATGTAAAATTGATCGGTGTTGTTCCCACTCCGGCCGTGTCAATTTTAACTCCGAAATTTGATGCGTCCGTGGGAATTATGGTAACGGCGTCGCACAATCCCTTTCTTTATAACGGCATTAAATTATTCGATGAAAACGGGCTGAAGCTTTCGGAAGAGCGGGAAAACGAAATTGAAAGCATCAATGCCGCGCCTCTGCTGCGAAAATTGAAGGTGCAAAGTATGGGGCGAGCGGAATATGTCCCCGGCGCTCTCGATGTTTACTGCGATAAAATTATCAATTCTTTTAAATCTTTCGACGGCTGCGGCGTGAAAAAAATAGTTGTTGATTGCGCCAACGGGTCTTTTTCCGCCATTGCTTCGAAAATTTTAAAAAAGCTCGGATTTGACGTAATTTCCATCCACGATTCTCCCGACGGCGTTAACATAAACGAAAATTGCGGGGTGCTTTACCCGGACGTTCTGGGAAACGCCGTTCGAGAACACCGGGCCGACGCCGGAATTGCGTTTGACGGAGACGGAGACCGCGTCATTATTTCGGATCGCAACGGCGAAATCCGGGACGGCGAGCAAATTCTCGCGATACTGGCGAAATCCGGGAGTTCCAAGGAGGTGGTGTCGACGGTGATGAGCAATTCCGCTCTCGGGCAATATTTAAAATCCGTCGGAGTCGAATTGGCGGAGGTCAACGTCGGCGATCGGAATATTCTGGAATACATGCAACTGAAAAAAGATGTGGAATTCGGAGCGGAGGCGTCCGGGCATATTATAATAAGGTCGCATGCTCTGACCGGGGACGGACTTTTTGCGGCGCTGAAAGTTATCGAGCAGCGCGGAGTCGAGAATTTTTTGTTCAGGCCGAATCCCGTGGTAAGTACCAACGTTTTTGTGAAAAATCGATTACTGATGAATGATAAAACGATGCAGGACGTTGTCCGAAAATTCAAAAAGCAACTGGAGGGACGCGGTAAATTGACGGTGCGCATGTCCGGCACCGAACCGCTTCTCCGAATATACGTCGACGGAGAAAACAAAGAGGAATTGCAAAAAATCAGGGATGAAATTTTGGAAGCCGCGGGAAGGTTGCTATGACTTTACCGATTATCATCATCGTATTGCTTTTCGTGTCGACCTGTTGCTTTGCGTTTGCGCTTTTTTCACAGAGAGCCGAACTGAAAAAATCAGGTAAATTCGAAGGATTATATTTTGAGGCGTCGGCGGAAAAATCGGCGCTGCAGGAGCGTTGCAAAAATCTGGAGGAAAAAATCAAGTTTTTGGAAAATACCGAGGAAAAGCTGACGGCCACTTTTAAAGCGCTCAGCTCCGACGCACTTTTTCAAAACAATCAATTGTTTATGGATCTGGCCAATGCCGTATTCGAGCGTTTTCATGAAAAAACGAAATCCGAGACGGAGACCGGCACAAAAACCGTCCTGAATCTCGTGGATCCGATCAAAAATGCTCTGAGCGGCATGGGAACGAAGCTGGAGGATTTGGAAAAGGCTCGCATCAGAGCGGAGGAATCGCTGAAAACGCAGATCGAAAATCTTATCTCCGCGCAAAACGTGCTGGAAACGAGTGCCGGTCATCTGGTTTCGGTGTTTAAAGCTCCGACCATTCGCGGTCGCTGGGGAGAAATACACCTGCGCCGTGTGGTTGAGCTGGCCGGCATGGTGGATCACTGCGACTTCGAAGAGCAGGTTTTTCACGAAGACGACGACGGTAAAATTCGCCCGGACATGGTGGTGTATCTCCCCGAAGATCGTCAGATCGTGATAGATGCGAAGGTACCCCTGTCGGCCTATCTCAAGGCGATCGAGACGAATGATCCCAAGGCGAAAAAAACTCTGATGGAAGAGTACGCGAAGCAGATTCGCGCCTGCATTTCCGATCTTTCGGGGAAAAAATA
>JAISCG010000085.1 GCA_031265715.1 Holosporaceae bacterium
CCGACATTAATACCGCCTTGATCCGATCTGCTGTACGACGATCCTTTTCTTGGCGATGTCGCTTCTTCAATTCTTGCCGTTCTGTTTCTTTTAAAAAATTCTTCATATTCTTATTTTACTCAATTCTTTCTCATTTTCCTATCTCTTATTCGCGAGGGGTATATCGTGGCTGCGTAAAAATTGCCGGCATCTCTTTTTTCCCGGAGCATTGAAAGCATTTGAAATTCCCAATTTCCCAAAAGCTCGGGAATGTCCAACGATTTATTGTCTCCAAAAAGTAAGGAAGTGTTTAATAATTCATTGACTAACAATGCCTCCTCTTTCGATAGATACCAATTTTTTATTTCACTAAGGATTCTTTCTATTAAGCCTTGTACAAGCTCATGACGCGGATTCAAGCTGCCTTTTTCCACCATCTTGGCAACTACATGAATATGAGCCGGTTTTGGATTTACAAAATTCCAATCTGTTTTATATATGTTATCTTCATTTATTTCATCTTGAACGCACTCACATTGCCAGACAAATCCCATTATCATTGCAACAAATAACACCTTTTTCATTTTCAAATACCCCATTTGATGTCGCATACGGTAACATTTTTATATATTTTTTGCAAGCAAAAAAATCTTGTAAATCTTTTCAAAAGCGGCAAAGCATATTTTGAATCCAGAATCATCTCTGATTTTTTCCATTCTTTTTAAAGAAATTTTAATAAATATATTTTACATTATATACAATTAGTTTTTATAAAAATTATAAAGGACGAGAAAATGAAAAAAAATTTATATATTGCCGGATTATTGGCGTTGATGAGCGTTTTTAATGCGTTTGGTGTTGGTGAGAAAGGAAGTAATTTAAAAAGATTTTCATCTTTTTTCAATATCCCGGATGTACAACTCAACAAAAAAGATCCGTATGATCTGCATCAAAGTATGCGTGTCTTTTGTCAAAATAATAACATAAATTATGACAAAATTATACAAAAGGATGATGAAAGCGGACAGGTTATTTTGGATGAATTAAATTCCTTGTCCGCCAAGCTCGGTTATACGATACGAAAAATCAAAGACGGACAGGAAATTCTCGTGGTGGACATCTCCTGGCCAAGCATAAAAAACTACGCAAACAGAGTGTTGGCAAAATATGCAGACAAACATGATACACCGGAACATATAAAAAAACTGAAAAAATTGCTGGAAGATTTTGGAAATATTTCCAGTGAAAGTGGAAATACAACAAGAACAGCTATTCAAGAATCTCAAGCGAGCTGTTTGCTTGGTTTGTGTCAGCAATTTTTTGAAACACCGGATGCAGATAAAAACCTGATTGAAGGAATTATTTCCAAAGCGATTCTTAATTATACCGGTTTTCAACGAATTATGTCCATATTGACGGTTGGATTGTTAAATGGGGGAGATGATGGTTTTTGTCCGGGATTTATTGGATCAAAAATTAGCATGGAGGATCTGAGTTGGATATCTGCGAGAGGTATTTATTATCCCTATAATCGCCGCGTGGCGCTTGATCCTGCGTATACGCATGACCTCCTGGATAGAGTGGAGACTACTCTTGTACATGAACTAACCCACCTTTTCAATTACATGATAGTAAAAACGGAAGGTTATCATACTTTTTATAAAAATTCAATTCCTTTTTTTGTAAAAAGCGTACTTGCCAACGATAATTTTCGAGATATGTTTTTTCCCGCCATATCTAAAACTAATTTAGATCCGAAAAATAACGCTATTCTAAAAAAAATAATTGAAACAGTTAGGAAAAATGAAGTTAAGTTTGATCGCATCAAAGAAGTGATTAAGATATTATCTTCCGGCAGAAATGAGAATGTGTCCGGAGAAGAAAAAAAGATATTCAATATATTGGTAGAAATTGTGAAGCATGGTTTCGGAGAGATTGTTTTCGGTGAATCCTGGGAAGGAAATATGTATGATCAACTGACTCCGGAAAATTTTGCGGTTGCTGTCTATATACGGACGCTTTTATTCCAAGATTCATCGGGATATTCAGCCTCCCTAAAGATTAAATGGACAAATTGTGAAGAAATACTAACGATGTTCGGTATGCTTCCTTTTTTATATAAAGATAGATACGTCATACTGGAAAATAGACAGAATCATTTTTCTTTCGGGTGGAGGGAGCTTCAAAGAGAAGGGGAGGTAACGGAGAGTGCTGCGAACGTATACCGAACACATCACGTTGAAACAGTTTCCCTGGAAGGAACTCTCCGGGAGATGCTTAACCTACCGAGTGCTCCCGGTCCCTTTCATTATCCTGCTGATGAATATAATAAACTTCGTTATCCGGAAAATCCGGTACACACCGATAGTAACGGCGCCGTTGCTCTTTCCCAACAATCGACTTTTATTCTTCCGGAATCTTATGATGATTTTTTAAGTAAGAAAATATATAATTTTGGAGAAAATTTTTATGACTTCTTTCTTCCCTATGATCCGCGTGATCCGAACCCGGAGTTAAATCGTACTTTGGGGATTGGGGATATACCGGAAGACGAAGTAAACAAAAAATATAATTTCGGAAGAACATTATTACATAGGGCCGTCATAGCCGGACGGACGGATGTCGTTAATACTCTACTGGGAATGGAAGCAGACGTAGACGCTAGGGACGATGATGAAAACACTCCGATACACTATGCTGCTGCGAGCGGGAATTTGAAAATGATAGAAATTCTGCGGGAAGGCGGAGCGGACATAGGGATTCACAACAAAGATGGTAAAACTCCACTGGGCGTTGCAGCAAAAAACAGGCAATGGACAGTGGCTTACCATTTGTATGAAGAGATAGAAAAACCAACCAAGGAGGTGTCCGAATTTTCATGTAAAAAAGTAATAGGTAAAAATATTTACGACAAAGAAGGAAGAAATTTATTACATTACGTAGCCATGTATGGACAAGTAGCGGATGTGATTAGGGCTCTATGTAAGAAAAAGCTCCCATATGAGATTAATGAAAATGATAACCATGGACATTCTCCGATGTACTATGCCGAGAAGAGGAAGGATGAGGATATAATTGATCTTTTCGAGTTTTGCCGGAAGGAAGGAGCAACTAATTTGCTACACCGTGCCACCGTCAGAGAAAACAAGGAAATAGCAAAAATTTTGCTGGAAGAGGGAGCAGACATAACGGTTCGTGACAAATACAGGCGTACTGCTCTACATTATGCAGAAAAAAGCGGAAACAATGAGATAATAGAACTTCTATTGGAAGGAGGAGTCAAAAAAGGATTAATCGCGGATACTTCCAATAAATTTTGGCGCACTCCGAGTGGAAAAACTTCGCTCTATTACGCAGTTGTACACGGACAGTTAGCGGTAGCCGAGGGGCTGGAAAAACTCGTCGGGTATTTTGATCAACACAATGATTATAAGGACGAAGATGGGAATACTCTGCTACATCTTGCTGCTGAGAAAGGAGACGTGAGAATGATGAATTTACTGCTGAAAAATGGGGCAGACATAGGGGCTTCTAATAAAATGAGGAGCACCGCTCTACATTGTGCTGTTAAAAAGAAAAAAAAAGATGCAGTTGAATTTTTACTGGGAGAGTTGGGAAAGCCGGAAAATGTGGCTAAAAAAAGACTAATAAATGCTGTCGACACAGATGAGGGCACTCCGTTACATTATGCTGTTGATATCAGAAATAAGGAAATAATAGGGCTTCTGTTGGAAAAAGGAGCAGACATAACAGTTTGTAGTAAAAAACGTTTGTTTATGGTGAGGGGGAGTACCGCTCTACATTGCGCTATTGAAGAATACGATAGTGGTATATTCGAATTTTTACTGGAAAAGCTGAAAAATGCAGGTAAAAAAGAATTAGTCAATGTTATTGATAGAGAGGGGAACACTCCCCTGTATCGTGTGATTGGATTTAACAATGAGGAAGCGGTAAAACTTCTGTTGGGAAATGGGGCAGACGTAACAATTCGAAACGAATCTGGAGAAACAGCCCTACATCGTGTTGCTCAGACCGGAAATAAAGGAATAATGGAATTGCTGTTGACGGATGCGGCCGGAAAAGGATTAGTAAATGCTTTTGACAAATCTGGGCACGCTCCTTTACATTTTGCTGCCAGCACCGGAGATAAGAAAATGATAGAGCTTCTGTTGAAAAATGGAGCAGACATAACAGTTTGTAGTAAGGCGGGTACCGTTCTACATCCTGTTGCTTACCGCAGCGGTGATATATTTGAATTTTTATTTAAAAAACTGGGAGATGAAGATGGGAAAAAATTGGTAAAATCTATTGACGGTAGGGGGGACACTCTTCTGCATTGTGTCAGATCATGTAATAAGAAGAATAGGGTAGATCTTTTGTTGAAAAATGGGGCAGATGTAACAGTTCGAAACAAATTTGGATGGACACCCTTATATTGCGCTGTCCGAGCTAGAGATAAAGAAATGATGGAATTGCTGTTGAAGGGGGCGGCCGGAAAAAAATTAGTAGGTGTTGCTGACAGAGATGGGGTCACTCCTCTACACCTTGCTGTCAGCACCGAAGATAAGGAAATGGTAGAACTTCTGTTGAGAAATGCAGAAAAAGGATTAATAAATACGGTAGTAAATGCTGCTGACAGAGATGGGGTCACTCCTCTACACCTTGCTGTCGGCACCGAAGATAAGGAAATGGTAGAACTTCTGTTGAGAAATACCGAAAAAGGATTAATAAATACGGTAGTAAATGCTGCTGACAAAAAGGGGGTCACTCCTCTACACCTCGCTGCCGACACCGGAAATAAAATGGTAGAGCTTCTGTTGGAAAATGGAGCAGACATAACAGTTTGTAGTAAGGCGGGTACCGTTCTACATAGAAATGGAACTATAAGGGATGGTGGTATGTTTGAATTTTTACTGAAAAAACTGAAAAATGCAGGAAAAAAAATTGCTGACTTGGTAAACACTGTTGACGAAGATGGGGATACTCTCCTGCATCGTGCTGTTCGACTTGGCAATAAGAAGCTGATAGACTTTCTGTTGGGAAATGGAGCAAATGTAGCAGTTCAAAACAAATTGGGAGAAACGGTTCTACATTGTGCCGTGTATGGAAGTAAAGAAATAATAGGATTTCTGTTGGCGAATGCAGCTGGAAAAAGACTGGTAAATGTTGCTAACAAAAAGGGTGACACTCCGGTACATCTTGTTGCCCGCGCCGGAAATAAGGAAATTGTGGAACTTTTGCTGAAAGAGGGAGCAGACATAACAGCTCGTGGCGAAAACAGACGCACTGCTCTACATCGTGCTGCGCAGAGTGGAAGTACGGAAGTAGTGAAATCTCTGCTGGAAAAGGAGGCAGACGTGACAGCCTGTGACCAAAACGGGCTCACCGCTCTACATTATGCTACTCAGAGTTGGAATGTGGAGACGGTGAAATTTCTACTGGAAAAGGGCGCAAAAATGACAGCTCGCGACAATAACGGACGTACAGCTCTACATTATGCTTCTCGGGATGGGGATATGTCGATGGTGGAATTTCTGATAAAGGAAAAAGGAGTAAAGATCTCAATTTGTGACAAAAACGGGCTTACCGCTCTACATTACGCTGTTCAGAATAGGTGTCGTGCGGTGGAACTAATTGAGTTTCTGATGAAAAATGGGGCAGACATAGCAGCTCGTGACAAAAACAAGCTTACCGCTCTACATTACGCTGTTCAGAATGAATATTGTACGGTGGAACTGATTGAGTCTCTGCTGGAAAATGGGGCAGACATAGCAACCTGTGACCAAAACGGGCTTACCGCTCTACATTACGCTGTTCAGAATAGGTATTGTACGGTGGAACTGATTGAGTCTCTGCTGGAAAATGGGGCAAACATAGCAGCCTGTGACAAAAACGGGCTTACCGCTCTACACCACGCTGTTCAGAATGAAAATAATGTGATCGCAGTTAAAATGATTGAGTTTCTGATGAAAAATGGGGCAGACACAGCAGTCTGTGACGAAAACGGGCTTACCGCTCTACATTACGCTGTTCGGAATAGGTATTGTACGGTGGAAATGATTGAGCCTCTGCTGAAAAATGGAGGAGCAAAAGTAGTGGCTCATATTTTGCGTTATGCTCGTAAAAACGGAAATGATGAGGTGGTAAATTTTTTACAGGAAAAAGTAGCAGAAACAACGGATTAACCGCAAACATCGGCGACAAAAATATGCGAATTGCTTTAGACCTCTCCTAAAGCATCATTTTTTTGTCGTCGATTCGATTCTGTCTCATACGTCGTGAACCATTACAGTGAGCCCCTGCTATCAATACCATTGTTTAATAAGGAATATGCGTTACACTAAAGGTCGTGGTTGGAATTTTTTTATGAGGCAAACCAAAAATGAATGATGAAATGAAACATTTGATTCTAAGAACAGAAAAGGCGATATCGCTGCCGGAGGAACGGAGGACACATCTGAGACAATGGGATGCCGAATTATATGCAAAGGAACTTGATTTAATCCGCGAGGATATTGGATTTATCTCAAATCATCATTCGGAAGAAGCAAAAAATCTTATGCTGGACTTCATCGCTGCAGGCTGTTTTATTGTTTCTAAAACAACCGTTAAAGATTCTACTATTTGTGATTTGTTTCAGAAATGCGTTGAAGATCTTGCCGGAATACTTTCGAAAATTCCGGCAAATTCACAAGAAATAGCAGATGTTGTTTGTAGAATTACATGTATGCCGGATTTTTCTTATGGGTATGGATATTATTTCAATAATGATGCCGTATCTACGTTCAAAGAACTTTTATCAAAAGACGATGGCTTCGACAGATTAAAGAATGGATTGACAGAGAAATTGCGCGTAACAAAAAAGAAAAATCACGAGTTTATCTCTCGTATTGAGAGAGTCTTGAACAAAATAGCGCGTTATAGGAAATTATCGTGAGTAAAGAAAATAAAACTCGTTGGTCTGATACAAAACGTAATTTATCGAAATTATCCCCGGAAGATTTGATGAAGTTGGTGTCTGAGCTATACGCATTATCACCACAAAATAAGGATTTTTTAGATGCAAAATTTATTCGCGGTGATGATATTTTGGAAAGATATCGAAATCAGATTAAAGAATACATAGCTCCGACAGAACCTTGGAAATATGATATTCAAGTCAGCAAAGCTAAAAAAATCCTGAGTCTGTATAAAAAAGCAACCGGGGATGATGTCGGTTTACCGGATTTGATGATATCCTATGCCGAATACGGCGCGGATTTTACCGCACAATACGGAATTTCCTATGGTGATAACGAGCCGTATCTTTGCTCATTGACTGTTGTTTTTAAGGATGCGGTTAGGATGGTTCGTAAACTCGGTTTGGAAAAAAATCATCCGCTGTTTATGAAATTGATCAGTGTATCCAAAAAAATGGTTGATGCACATATTGTGGAAGAAGAAGAGCTTGGTGAAATTTTTAACAATTTATAAAAATAGGTGAAAAATGACAAATGAAGATGTAAAAGATGAAGTTTCCGCAATCAAAAAAGAGATATCTTCTCTGAAGAGATCTTCTCGTTTTATTGATTATTACAAAGCCCGCGATTTTTTCCGTTACTTGTATGGTATCAGAGATTCCATTGTGGATTTATCAAAAAAACATCCGAAAGAGGCGTTTATTTTGATGAAAAAATTTGTGGAAAGTCATGAATCTGTTATGGACAGATGCGACGACAGCGACGGGATTATCTCCGAATCCTACGTTGATGCATGTGATGAATTCGGAGAAATCGGAAAATTGGCCGATGTCTCTATTGACGAAGCCGTAGATCTTGTTTTTGAGATGTTTACAGAAAATTCATACGGAATGTACGACCACGTGATACGTAGTTTCAAAGATGTTTTGAAAAATGACGGATTGGAACTACTCAAATCAAGATTTCTGTCGCGATTGTCTGAAAGTGAAATAGAAGCGCAGACAGCTGAAAAGAAAAAATACCTCGATTCGCAAAGAATGATGGATTTTAAAACCAGAAAAGTAATCACTTTCTCGTTGGAAGATTGCAAAGAAAAAGTAATTAAAGATATATCTCGCAATATCGAAAATGGGCTTCGTGAAATCGCCGATTGTCGCAGCGACGTTGATGCATATATACAAGCCTGCGTTTTTCCTAAAACATCATATAATTATGACGATTTTCGTGATTCCGATAAAAAAAGAATAGCATCCCGTTTACTTAACCAAAAAAGGGCGTCGGAAGTGCTTGAATGGCTGAATGAAATGGAGGAAGATTCCTGGGATTCCGAACCGATAAAACTCAGGATCGCTGCACTGGAATTGCTGAATAGAACAGAAGAGGCGCAGCAGGAACGTATCTCATGGTTTAATTTAACGCTGAGTCACTCGATTTTCAGAGAAATTATGGAGCACGCCACGCCCCAATTTCGGGAAGAATTTCAAAAAGAAGCAATCAAAACGATTTTTAACTCCGATAGAGTCTCCACTGCGCTGGATTTTTTTGTGCAGAGGAAATTTATCGATGAGTGTTCAATATTGGTTCAATCTAAAGTAGATTCATTGTCGGAGGAAAGTTATTATTCGGTCAGACCGGCTGCAAAAATGTTACGGGATAAACATCCGCTGAGTGCAACTCTTTTATACAGAAAAATGATAGACTGCATCGCGGGTAAAGGGGAGTCAAAGTACTACGACTATGCTGTAAAGGATTTGCTAACTTGTGAAGAATTGAGCAAAAAAATAGACGACTATAAATGTTTTAAATCTCATGGAGAATATTTTGCGGATTTTCAAGAAAAACATAAAAGGAAATCTGAGACCGAGGAAGATATTGTGTAAAGAGCCGAAACGCCCATACTCAAACAGCTTTTCCGGTCAGCTTTTCAGCGAACAGGATCGTCAGTTGCGAGTAGATTGTACCCCAATCCTGAACT
>JAISCG010000101.1 GCA_031265715.1 Holosporaceae bacterium
CCGGCGGCGTTCGCGACGTCGTTTTGTTTAACAATGATGCTCTACGGAAATTTTTTCCCGGGATTTCCCTGGGTGCTGCCGGGATATATCTGGTGTTGCCACGAAATTTTTCTCCAAACGCTGAGTTTGTACGGAATTTACGGACTGAGTTTCGTAACTTTGCTTATTTCCGGATTTTTGGGACTGGCGTTTCGCTGCCACAAGTCGCACGATTTTAAAAAATCAAAAATTGCGGCACTTATTTCCGTTTTGATTTTTTCGCTGGCGGTGTTGTTCGGATGGTACCGACTCGCGAACAATCCCGTGAAATTTACCGATAAAAAAGTGAGGACGATCCAGGCCGACATTTCTCAAAAAAATAAAAATGACCATAAATTGTCTTTTTCCAATTTAATCGAACACATAAAATTGAGTCTGCATGATTCGCCGATCGACCTTATCATCTGGCCGGAGGCGTCCGTTCCCTACCTGTACAAGGAAGATTTCAGGCAACTGCACGATCATCTGAAATCATTTTTGCACAAAGGAGAGTGTTTGCTGGCCGGAGTCGTGAGGCAGGGTCTGTCCGACGGAAAAATTTATAACAGCGTCGTCGCCATCGATCACGACGGAAAAAATATTGCGACTTTCGATAAGCGTCGCCTGTTGCCCTTCGGCGAATATGTTCCTTTCAGAGAATATATCCCGTTTGAAAGTATAGCCGGGGATATCGGCGATTTTTGCGTGGGAGAAAAAACGAACATATCGGTGATAAACGGAATAAAAATTGCCTTCGCGATCTGCTACGAAATAGTTTTTCCGAATAATTTTGTTCCCGGCGAAGCAGATGTAATTGTGAACGTAACCAACGACGGGTGGTTCGGATTCACAACGGAGCCGTTTCAGCATCTGCAAATTTCAAGAGCGCGCGCGATAGAAAACGGCGTTCCGTTGCTGCGGGTAACAAACTACGGAATCAGTGCGATTTTTGACTCTTTCGGAAGAGAAATCGCACGTGTTCCCATAAATCAATCCGGTGTTACGGATACAAATATTCCCCGTAAAGCGGATGCAATTTTTTAAGAAGCATTCGGATCAAGATGCAGTTCGATTCTTCTTAAAATATCCTGCTGTAAGTTAGAGAGGTTTCCCCGGTTAAGGAGAGCGCGAGCATTAGCCAAATATAATTCTAATCCTTCTTTTTTTATTTTTCCTAAACAAAACTTCCAATGTTTTTCTGTTTTTGTCCGGAATAGTGTGTCCAAACACATAATATTTTTTTCGGGATCACGGGAAATACTGGGAAAAAATGCAAGTACTTTCCTGCCGATCTTTTCTTTGGTTGCCGGAAAAAGGTTTCTCCGGCTGAAGTTAATTGGAAATTCTGTTTTACTTAAATATGCGAATACCATTTCAGAGTATCTGATTCTTTCTTCGTCAGCCAGGTAAGGAGACGGAATTTTTATCAAACCTAAAACAACTCTCTTACCGATTCTTTTATTTCGCATCATTTTTAAAAAAGAGGAGTAATCAAGCGAATGAGGAACTTCTAATTCTCTCGGAACTTGCGGAATTCTTGGGTTAAACAATTCATCATTCAGACAAAAGGAATCAAAACTTCTAAAAACATGTCCGCCTTTGGATTTAAGTAAAAAATCAACTAATACTTTTAGACATGTGAATTTTTTTCCAAATTCTTCGGAAGTATTTTCCACATAAAGCAAGAGAAAGTCTATACCTATTCCGAAATTGTCTCTCAGAATTATTCTATAAACAGACTCATTTGCGAATTCATAGGGGGCTATTCCGCTTAAATGCGCAAACAGTATCTCTAAATATCTGCTTTTTTCTTCATTGGTTATTTGGGGAAAAGGAATTTTTAGTAAATTAAGGACAATTCTTTCACCGACTCTGCCGCTTCGAACTAATGTTGAAATAGTTTCGGGATCAAACAAATATGAAGTTTCCAATCTGTTCGGGATTCCCGGAGTACTTGAAATTTTCGATTCTGATAATGTTTCGAACAATTCTTTTCCGATTAAATGTTTTACAAAATCATCATTATTCAAGTCAAAAACGTTGAAAATATCTGAAACATGGAAAATATCCGGAACATCCGGAATTCTTACAGCTCTTGATGGCGCTAAAAAATTAATTAATGCTTTTAGGCATGTGAATTTTTTGTCAAATTCTTTGGAATGGATTTCTATATAAGACAAGATAAAATTTGCGATAAGATCTGGTCCGATTTGATATTTGTCTTTTTGAATTATTCTTGAAACATCCCGCTCAGTAAAATTAAAGGGGGGGGTGTTCTGCTTAAACGTGAAAAAAATGGACGCATATATCTCTCTCTTTCTTCAAAGGAAAGATCTAATATTCTCGTATAACGTATAGCTTCTGCAATATGGTCTCGTGTCAAAACATGTAGATCCGGATGAGCAAACGGCAGTTGTTTTTCTTGTCCGGATTTCGATAATAATTTCATCGAAAACGCATTTTCAATCGCACAAACAGACGTAAACAAACCGATAGCATAAAAAAAGTTCTTTCTCATAAAAATATCTCCAATTAATGTGATATAACATATATCGACAAATAAAATTTATGTCAATAGGGAGACAATATTTTTTTATCTTTTAACGAAATTCTGAATCTGCAAAAAAGACCGGCCATAATCGGCGTCGACACTGTATAACATCCCAATTTCATGAAATGACGGAAAAACGTGTGGCGGCAATCCGGGTTTTAAATTTACTTAAATTTGAGCTCTGGATTACTTCGGCGCGCCGTTCCTCGCAGTAACGAGATGAAACGCTCAGTTAAATGCGACGGGTGGTAAGACCCGGCTGGGCGCTCTCTATTAATTTTATAAGAAATTTGGTAGACTGACGTGATTTTGTTTAGAGGTATGTGATGTCTTCAAAAAATCCCTGGGACGGCGGCGAAGAGGATATTTGGGAAAAAAAGCGCGGCAAAGACAATTTTGTTGATGATCTTTTTGAAAAACTGAAAAAAGATTCCGGTTTTTTTAAAAATCGCGGCGGTGGCGGCAGCGGCGGAAATTCACCCAAATTTATTTTTTTGTTGTTTGGTGTATTTTTAGGGTTATATCTCCTATCCGGACTTTACCAGGTGCAACATGACCAGCGCGGAGTTGTTCTGCGGTTCGGTCGCTGGGTGCGTACCGTCGGTCCGGGACTGCAATACATTCTGCCGTATCCGTTTGAAGAGGTCGTGCTTCAGAAAGTAACAAAGGTTAATCAAATCGACATCGGCTCGTTTTTTAAAAATCAACAGGATGAGAGTTTGGTGCTCACCGGAGATTCTAACCTCGCAAACATAAGTTTCAGCGTTCTTTGGAAAATCAAAGAAGACGGCGTCGAGGACTATCTTTTTAACGCAAAAAGTCCGGAGATTACCGTGCGTGCAGTGGCCGAAAGCGTTATGCGAGAGATCGTCGGACAGACTCCGTTCACCTATGTGCAGACCGAGGGCAGAGGAGAAATTCAGCGGAAGGCGCGGGAGAATCTTCAATCGCTTATGGATGAATACAAAATGGGAATAGAAATTGTTCGCGTCGAGTTGCAGCGTGTCGAGCCTCCGGCGTCGGTTATCGATTCGTTCAGAGATGTTGAGCGTGCTCAGGCGGAGCAGCAGAGCGAGAAAAATAAGGCCGAGGCCTATGATCGTGATACCCGGGCGCGCACCCGCGGATTAATCGCCGAAAAAATTAACGGCGGAGAATCCGGCAAACGCTCGATTATTGAGACGGCGCGCGGAGCCGTGGCGCGATTCCTGTCTGCGTATTCGCAGCACAAACTTGCTCCGGATATCGTATCGAAGCGTTTGTATCTGGAGACGATGCGCGACATATACAAAAACGTCAACAAGATTATAATCGACGGCGACGTTAAATCGCTGCCCTATCTTCCGCTGACCGAGTTGGATAAATTAAGAACGCCGAAAGGGGAGGTGTGAACATGAATATAAGAATGTGCGGCGCGGCATTATTTGTTCTGTTCGTCGTGTTTAAAGAATCGATGTTTACGGTAAGTCAGATAGAGCAGGCGGTGGTTACCCGTCTGGGAGAGCCGGTTCGAGTTATAAAAAATCCCGGGCTGTGTTTTAAAATACCGCTTCTGGAAACGGTCGCTTTTTTCGATAAAAGATTGCTGAGCGTTGAATTATCGGCGCTGGAAATTACCCTCGGCGATAAGCGGCGCATCATGGTGGACGCCTTCGGAAGGTATGTCATCACGGATCCGCTGAAATTTTACCAGGCAGTCGGAAGCGAAAACGGAGTTTTGCATCGCCTGAATCCGGTTGTTCTCGGAAGTCTGAGCAGCGTTCTGGGCGGCGTCGGTCTGTCGACCTTGCTGTCCGATACCAGAGTTTCTGCCATGAATAAAATTCGCGACGAGGTAAACAAGGCCGCCAAAGGTTTCGGTATCGACGTCTTGGACGTGAGAATTCGTAAAACGGATTTGCCTCCGCAGAACAGCGAAGCGATCTGCAAACGCATGATGAGCGAGAGAGAGCGCGAGGCTCGGGAATTGCGTGCGAAAGGTATAGAAATTGCGCAGGTTATCAAGTCGACGGCGGATAAAGAAAACGCCATTGCCCTCGCCGAGGCCAACACAAAAGTGCAGATTTTGATTTCGGAGGGAGAGCTCGAGGCGAACAAAATCTACACGGAAGCCTTCTCCAAAGATAAGGAATTTTTCGCGTTTTTTCAATCGCTTGAGGCCTATCGAACGGCATTTGAGTCGAGCAACTCGACTTTTGTGATTTCTCCGAAAAATGAATTTTTTAGCGTAATGAGGGGGAATTCTAAGTGAAAATCCGGGTTGCCTTTATTTTCGTATTGAACGTTTTTTTTGCGTTTGACGGTTGTGCTTCGGGGATTCCCGGCAGTGCCGTCAAGGGCGGGATTCAACGTCTGATTAAAACCGTCGTCGACGTTGTGGTTCTGGATAAACCGGCTGCGGATAGCGACGGTATTTTGGAACGGCGGGAGCCTTCCGACGGTACCGGTTTTATCATTGACGAAGACGGATACGTTGTTACCAACAGTCACGTGGTCGGTTCGACGGATAAAATTAAGATTATCCTGTCTGACGGTACCGAGTGTATGGCGAAAATAATAGGTCGTGACGATCGTTCCGATATTGCTTTGCTGAAGGTGGACGCGGAAACAAAGCTTCCCTTTGTCCAATTTGCGGATTCGGATAAGGTTGAGGTCGGAGATCCGGTTATCGCGGTCGGAAATCCGTTCGGCTTCGGCAAGACCGTGACGTCCGGGATCATTTCCTACAAGGGGCGGGATCTGTCCACGCAGATCGCGGAGCTGGGATCCGGCGGGGATCTCGTTTCCTATCTGCAAACTGACGCCGCCGTAAATCACGGCAATTCCGGGGGGCCGCTCTTCACCTACAACGCGGAGGTGGTCGGAATGATCACCATTTTCTTCTCGGACGGAATGCACGGCATCGGAATTAATTTCGCGATTCCGTCGAATACCCTGAAAAATGTGATAAAAGAACTGCGGGATCACGGAAAAATACAGCACAGCTGGCTGGGAATCGGGGTGTCGCCTCTGAACAGAAGAGCCGCGCGCGTCCTCGGGCTCGGAAAACAGTACGGCTGCGTGATTACCCGCATCGAGAAAAATTCTCCGGCTGCCGTCGCCGGGGTTCAGGTCGGGGATATACTTATTTCATTAAATAATGAGACAATTTCCGAAAATACAAATCTTGACGTTACTCTGAACGGGTTGCCGGTCGGAAAAGTTATTCCGATTCAGATTCTCAGGCACGGAGTCAGCATGAAACTCAGCGTCATGGTCGGAGTTCGCAACGATGACGATTCCCTTTTGAATGCGGACGACGTTCCGGAAAAAAGTGAAATTTTCTACGAAAAAATCGATGAAATCAGCATCGGAGTTGCAGAACTGACCCGGGAATTGCGGAAAAATTTCGATATTTCGGACAACGTCAACGGCGTAATGGTCGCGTATCCCGGAAATCTTGTCGGAAATAATGTGGCTGTCGGAAGTGTGATTCTTTCCGTCAACCAAATTCCGATAGCAAGCGTGACCGATTTTAAAAACGAATTGCAAAAAATATCTCGCAGCGACTCCGTTCAAAAAAGCAAAGAAGTTGCGCTGTATGTTTTTGATCCGCAGACGCGAAAATCCGACTATATCGTTGTTGATTTTACTCCGTCGACGGATAATACTCCCAAAAAACGCAGGCAAATGGTGAACAAAGTTACTCTGCCTCGGAAAAACGACAGAACTCTTTTGGATAAATTAAAAGAAGGATTGAAGACGCAGTGGCGCCTCATTTAGCGGGATCTCTAAAAAAATTGATTATCATAGCCGGGCCGACCGCGGTCGGTAAGTCAGACCTGGCGGTGCGATGCGCCGGATATCTGCGCGATAGCTGCGGCGTTGAATCTGGAATAATTAACGCGGACAGCGTCCAACTCTACGATGAATTGAAAATTCTGACGGCGTATCCGTCGGATGAATCTCTGGCTCGGGTCGAGCATTATTTATACGGAGTACTGTCTCCCCGCAAAACTTCCTCCGTTAATTTTTGGCTGGATTCGGCCGGGGAAAAAATCCGACAACTGAATCGGGAAAATAAAGTCGCGATAGTTTGCGGAGGAACCGGCTTGTATATCGGAGCATTGATGAACGGTATTTCAGCCGTTCCGTCGATTCCCACAGATTTCCGCAGCAAAGTGCAGGAAAAATTTCAACAAATGGGGCGGGATGCGTTTTTCGATTTGCTGCAAACCCTCGATCCGGATTTATGCAAAACTCTGCACAAAAACAATACGCAGAGAATTCTGCGAGCCTACGAAGTCGTTTCTCACACTGGGAAGCCGCTTTCCGTCTGGTGGAAGGAGGGGGAGAGAAGAAAAGACGTCGATGATGAAGAAATATTTTCCGTCGTTCTCCTGCCTCCGCGCGAAAACATTAACGAAAGATGTATGCGCCGGATAAAAAAGATGATGGAAGGCGGAGCCGTGGGAGAAGTCGGTCAGTTCATCGAAAAATATCCGATGTATAACGGTCCCCTCGGCAAGGTCATCGGATATCGCGAAATATTATCCCTGCTCGACGGAAAAATTTCCGTTTCGGATTGCATGCAACTGATGTTCATAAAAACCAAACAATATGCTAAGCGTCAGTCCGTTTGGTTTCGTCATCAGATGAAGGCAACGATGGTGATTGCGAATTTTGGACATGAGGTCGAAATCTTTTTCAAAAATTAATTTATCTTAAAACAAAATTGTGATTGATAACCGGTTAATAATTTATTATCCTTATACCGAAGAATAAAGGAAGGGAAAAATAAAATGAGCAGAAAGATATTTTTGTTAACGATGATGCTCGCAGGAGCGTCGGCTGATGCAATGCAAATGTTTGAGCCTAAAACCTCTGATGCGTCCGATGCCTCGGAAATAGTTCCGGTGGCTGAAGAGGTTGGTGCAGAGAATAAGTGTTTGGGGGTTTTAAAGGCTCTCAAAAAGAACAGATCTGGTATACAGAGTGTACTCGAGCCTTTCCTGTATGAGGGTGGTGTGCCTCCGGTCTTGAATGAGGATGGTATGCCTCTGTTCTTCTGGTTTGATGACAGTGCTCTTAACCGCATTCGAGAACAAAGGAAAGGAAAGGGAAGGGAAAATAAAGTGAACAGAAAGGTATTTTTACTAACGATGATGCTCGCGGGAGCATCGGCTGATGCAACACCGGTGTTTGAGTCTACTTCTTCTGATATATTTGATCCGTCTGATGATCTGGCGACAGCTCTGGTGACCGGAGGGGGTGGTACAGGGGATAGGCATAGTATGGTGAGCTCCTCCCCTGAAGACGTCAGGCATGTAGTATTGAGAATCTTCATTGGTAATGGTGAAAGATCTTTTCTTTTTCGGATTGTGGGGCGTCCGCTAGAGGGGCCTCAGACCCCTTGATTTGTTGTAAACTTTTGATGCGACAGTCTGTTTGTTCCCACTATTAAACGGTGGGAACGATATTTCCGGCATGAGGTCGAAATCTTTTTCAAAAATTAGTTTATCTTAAAAACAAAATTGTGGTTGATAGACGATTAATAACCGGTTGCCATATTTAAAAATAAAGGAAAGGAAGTAGAAACAAATCGCACCTGCATGTTACACAAATTGTAGCGGATCCTCTTCGACATTCATTCTGTTTGTCGCATCTTGCACAATAATGCAATCTTTTCCGGAAGAGCGCCTTACCACCCGTTGGATCTTTTTTTTTGTTTGAAATTTCAGTAAATAGTGTTTGTGAAAACATTTTCTCGTCATTGCAAGAAGCGAAGCGACAAAGCAATTGAATTTCAAGCGAAAGAAAGATCCGACGGGTGGTAAGAATTTTAGTGCCGGAATCTGGTCAATTATGTTTTTTTAATGTATACTTCGTGGTCTTCGAGAAGGTTTATATGGGAAGTTTTGGAGAAAAAATAGCTCTCCTTATTTTAGGGAAAGATGAAAAAGCCTCCAGGCGAAGAATAACTTTCTTTTTACTGCTTCTCAACGTGCTCACCTCTGCCGCCGTGAGCATCTACATTCCGTGCCTGAAACAGATGGCCGTTGATCTGAAAACCACCGGAGCCGTGATGCAAATGACCATAGTGGCTCATCTTGTGGGGGAATTTTTCGGACGGGCGCTCTGCGGGCCGATCATAGAATACCACGGAAATCGCATGGTGATTCTTCCTTCGCTTCTTATCTCGATTATCGGGCATTTCGGATGCATGATCGCCGAATCTTCCCCCGCATTTATGGTTGCGCGATTTATCCAGGCGATCGGTTCGAGCGTAATTTACATAGTTTCCCAAAATATAATAAACGAAACCTTTGATGAAAAAGAAAAAAACGGCGTTGTGGGGATTTTGGAGCTACACCAGCCGATCGCATGGATATTATCTCCGCTTGTCGGGTCGATTTTGGCGGAAATCAGCAGCTGGAGGGTATCTTTTCTTCTTCTGGCACTGGCGCAGATAACGGGTTTGCTCTTTTTTTGGAAATATCCGGCAGATAAACATATCAAGACCCTGAAAACTCTTTCGGTTTCAAGATTTGTGCGCCAATACGCCGACGTGCTGAAAAATTCCTCGTTTATGATTTACGCTCTGATTCCGGGACTGTTTTCCGGCGGATATATGATATTCGCCACCGGTTCCACTTTCATCTGTCACGAATTTTTCGGAGACAGTTCCACCGGCGTTGCGATCTTCTCAATAATTCCGCTGTTTTTTTATATAATCGCCACGTTTGTTTACAAAGCGATTGTCGGCAAGTACGGTCTCGGCATATCTCGAAGAATCGGCACGGCCATATACAGCATTTTTGGAATATACATTATTTATATTGCAGTACATCACTCCCCCTGGACCCCGGGCATGGTTTTGACTCTGATGTGCCTGCAATGCGCCGGCAGCGCGTTTCTCGTGCCGATATCCGTGCTCAAAGCTCTGCAATCTGCGCATAATTCAACCTGCGTCGGAGCGCTGACCGTGGTTATATTCCGCAACATCATTATGTCGATTTGTATCTCGGCGGTGGCAAAATTCAACAGCAGTATTACAGCCGTGATGGCCTGCGTTTTCATAGCGGTTGCGACGGTCCTGGTGCTTATCACGATGCGAAAAATTATAAGAACCCGCGCCAACAGGAGACGTAAACAACATGGAATTTCTCCCCGATAATCTTACGAATGACAGTATCCTGAGCGGTCGGATAAAACTTTTGCAGCCGAAAGTCGGATATCGTGTAGCCGTTGATCCTATTATTCTCGCGCATTTTATAAACATCAAACCGGAGGAGAAAATTCTCGACGTCGGGTGCGGCGTGGGAACCGTTTCACTGATTTTGAAATCAAAGGAAAAACTTGCGCAGATCACGGCCATCGACGTCGATGAAGAAATGTGCCGCATCTGCGTGCAAAATTCCCTGCTGAATTCCCTGGAGATTGAGGTCAAAAATGTTGCGATAGAAAAGATTGACGACGATCCTTCGCTGCGAAACAGATTATTTGATCGGGTCGTAACAAATCCGCCGTTTTTAAAGCAAAAATCGTCGAGAATCTCCGAATCCAAAAAATTGGCGAACTTCGAAACGATAGATTTGTGCGATTGGATCGCTTTTTGCGTCAGTAAATTGAAAAATAACGGAATTTTATCGATAATTCACCGGGCGTCCCGCCTGGATGATATCCTGCAGGCGCTCAAAGATATCGCCGGATCCGTCGTCATAATTCCGATTTTTCCGAAAAAAGGTCGTGATGCGAATCGCGTGGTGGTGCAGGCCAAAAAATCCGGGAAATCCGAAGCAAAAATATGTTTCGGGATAGTTGCACATAACGACGATGGCAGTTATTCTGAGGACATGCGCGATATTTTATACTGATCGGAGAAGAAAATGACAGATGTTTTGGTGATCGGCAGCGGTCCTGCCGGATATACGGCGGCGATTTATGCGGCAAGAGCGGGGAGATCCGTGAAAATTATCACCGGTCCGCAGCAGGGCGGACAGTTGATGATCACGTCGTTCATAGAAAATTACCCGGGATTCGAGGATCCCGTGTCCGGGCCGGTTCTCATGGATCAAATGAGTCGGCAGGTGCAGAAAATGGGGGCGGAAACGGTGTGCGACGTCATCGAATCGGTCGATTTTTCCCGGAAACCGTTTGTTTGCACCGGGGAATCCGGAACCGTATACGAAAGTAAAACCGTTATCGTTGCAACCGGAGCAAACGCAAAGTGGCTCGGCGTTCCAGGCGAGGAAAAATACCGGGGATCCGGAGTTTCGGCCTGCGCAACCTGCGACGGATTTTTTTTCCGCAAAAAAAAAGTCACCGTTATCGGAGGCGGAAATACAGCGGTGGAAGAGGCGATTTATCTGACGAATTTTGCCGAAAAAGTTACGCTGATACATCGACGGGACACTTTGCGCGCTGAAAAAGTAATGCAGAAACGACTTACCGGTAACCCTAAAATCGAAATAATGTGGAATACCCGGGTGGTTGAAATAATCGGAAATGACAGTAAGGTTACGGAACTGCTTTTGGAAGATACGATCAATCACGACAGAATGAAAAAACCGACGGACGGAGTTTTTGTGGCCATAGGACATCAACCGGCTGTGTCGGTTTTTGCAGATCAACTGAAAATCGACAACGACGGATACATTGTCACGACCGGCACGCACACATCTGTTTCCGGAGTTTTTGCAGCCGGAGACGTTCGCAATCCCGATTATCGGCAGGCCATAGTTTCCGCCGGACAGGGATGTATGGCCGCCATGGATGCCGACCGATTTTTGTCGGCATATTGATCGAGTACCTAGGGTAATCGCATAAAGCGAGCTCTAAATCAAAGTGCGGGGTCGGCTGTTCCTCCGAAAAAACGGAAAAACTTTGCGAAGAGACCGAGGAAGATTTTGTGTAAAGAGCCGAAACGCCCACACTCAAGCAGCCCTTCCGGTCAGCTTTTCAGCGAACAGGATGAGACCGAGGAAGATTTTGTGTAAAGAGCGGAAACCCCCTACTCAAGCAGCTTTTCCGGTCAGCTTTTCAGCGAACAGGATCGTCAGTTGCGAGTAAATTGTACCCCAATTCTGAACTTTTGTCGTCCACTTTTTTTCAAGCCTTCGAATTCCAAGAAAGTCGAACCCGTACAATTCTCGGATGTTGTCGGATATGCTGCGGGTGCTCATCCCGCAACCGTAGAGTGAGATAATCCGATCCTCAATGCCGAAAATATACCCATTCATGATGAGAAGTTGGATTTTTTGAGCAGATGGAAATTGTCATTAATTCTAGGGCGCATTTTTTCAGATATGGAGTGCCATGTGTTCCAAAAAAAAGCCATCACATC
>JAISCG010000131.1 GCA_031265715.1 Holosporaceae bacterium
GCCACTCGTTTGTCAATCCTCAGTTGTGATCGCTCTCTCAAATCATTCCTTATTGCTTCTTCCAATTCTCTTGTCTTTCCTGATATTATCTTCATGCAATTCCCCATTCTTATTAAAAAACGGCGCAATTGTACTCTCTTTTCCCTCTTATTTTAAGCTTTTATTAAGTGCAATGGGTGGTAAGCTTTTTTCCCTGACAATAATTCTCGGTATTGTACACAAAACAGGCACTGTTAACAATCCGCGCTTTTTCGGTGTTTTTGTCGTTGTTTTTCTGCTCGGCCCCTCACGTACATTGAGTACGCTGCGGTCCTGCACGGAAAAACGCCTAAAAAAAGTTACTACTCCGCTAGCCGAAAATTTTGCATACAAAATTAGGGGATTGTGATACATAAGATTATTAAAGTAAAAGTGTTTGGATAGATGGAAGGAGTAAACGGTATCTCGCACCGGCGAGATGAAACGCTCGATCAAATGAGACGAGCGGTAAGGGCTTTCCTTTTGTCCAAGATTTTATTTTTTTTGTCCTATATACTCAACACTTCCTTCACCGTACAGTATTTTACTCCACTTATGGTCGCGATCATAATGCAATGGCGCAAAAAATTTCCTTACATTATTTCTGGTAACATACCTTTTTAATCTTCGAATATTTCCCAGACCGGTACGTTCATATAATGAGTTAACGTATTCCGAAGAGCATTGCTGATGTAACCTGGAAGGGGGCTGCAAAACATTTTGCAGATAAACACAAAAATCTTCATCAAAATATTTTAACGCAGACAGACAGTCTACATCCTCTCCTCCTCGGCTTTTGAGTTCCGTATCTATTTTGTTCAGTAGATTCTCGAAATCAAGAGTCTTGATATTGTCAATAAATGTCTTGAACTCTTCATTGTTTTTGTAGTGTTCTCTTAAAGCCGGAAAAATAACGCCCTCTAAAATTCCTCCCACTGTTCCATAGGATGTATACAGCCAACCTCCCTTTTTCAAAACTCTCATACATTCCGAAAAAGCTTTTTCCACGTCACTCAAATTCGCAAGGTGAACCAGCACGCCGTTGCAGGCTACGAAGTCGAAATGCTCATCATCATAGGGAATGTTTAACACGTCTCCGCTTTTAAAAAAATACTTTCCTTCATAGTTTCCGCTTTGTTGAAGTTCGCGGGTTGCATGTGGAATCCAATCTTCTCCCAGATCTATTCCATGAACCTCTTTTACCCCAAACGCAAGTAACCGTATCATTAACACAGCCATATTTCCACATCCTGCATCAAGACATACTCTCCCTCCGTTTTTGCTGAAATATCCGTCTGGAAGCTCGAAATAGCGCTCTGTATACATACTATGAATACGCGCTCTTGCAATCTCGTCTGCGTTTAGTCTGTTATGCTGCTCGTGATAAATCTTCCGCGTCTCTTCTCCAAGCAAATTATTATCTGCGCCTGTCTCTTGATTCATTTTACAGTCTCCATCATTTTTTCATTGAATCCGTTTCTATGCAGGATGCTAACAATTCTCTTTCCGATATGCAATCGTTTTATTAATTTTTACTTACCACCTGCGGCAGTATTAAGCTAAAATTTCAGGGTACAAGAAGATCTGACGAACGGATTGTTTGTTTTATGTTAACATTCGTCGAATTTTCCTTTCACCCGAGATTTCAGTCAAATATTGTTGTGCGATATCTTTCTCTTTTTTAAAAATTTCGCTAACAAAACCTACCGGGAAGTGATTAATTATTTTTTCATTATGCCGCTCATAAATTTTTGGTTATAGAACCAATGCACTTTTAGCGTTACTCCTTATGATAATAAAGAAATTCAGCAACGACAAGTTTGTTTTTATTTTTTATATTATTTTTTACGCAAATAAGAGGGAGATTACACCATGAAAACAAATGACAGAAACGAAATATCAATTTTAGAAGAAAGCAAAAAAGCAAAGGACATTCTTAACACTGCCGCGATGGAAATCAGATCATTGCTGATCAGGCAGGCTCGGAAGGAAAAAGAGGAACTTGATAAAGGTGTCATGCATCTTTACATCGGCAACATCGACAATATTGATATAACTATCGGCGCCAACATCAAACGAGTCAGAAAATTTCGCGGAATGACCCAGCATCAAGTTGCGCAACTGCTGAACATAACATTTCAACAGCTGCAAAAATACGAAAACGGAAAGAACAAAATATCGGCCGCGCGATTGTATAAGTTGTCCGCGATGCTTGACTGTCCGTTCGAATACTTTTTTTTGGAGGAAAAACTCGATTTTCTGAAAAAAATCCCGTACAGATGCTAGGACTTCAGATGCCTGCGGCGAACCGTGTTTTTCTCGAAAAAGCGCGGTTGGCTATCTTTTTATTTTGTAATCAATCCAACCGATATTCCCATCCGAACGGGTATACACAACATTTACGGCGTTATTGGAAATATTTTCAAAAACAAAGACTTTCCTGTTGTCGTTCAAACGATCGGCCGCATCGCTTACGCTGAGAAGAGGAAGATCTTCGAGAATTTCCGCAATAATCATTGCGTTATTTTCTTCAGCCCGTTGTTTTTCAAACGAATTGTCGAAACTGTTTATTTCCGGACGACACCTGCAGGAGCAGCGCTCGCTCTTTTTCTTTTTCTGCATTTGCTGATCGATTTTTTGTAAAGTGATGTCAAAGCTCACCGTCGGACTGTCCGCCTCATTGCTTGCGTAGTAGGAGTTTCCGCTGTCGGTTTTTATAAAAATATCGCAGCAAAATAAATATCCGTCTTTTTTCATAACCACATTTACGCTGATAAATCCGACAGCATATTTTTCCGCCAGAGCTTTGCAGGCCTCCTGTGCTCTGTTCGTAAGCGACTCACCGACTTCCATATGACGACCGGAAAAAGAAAAACTCATACTACACCTCTGCTATAACTATTTGATGCCGTATTATAACTAAAATAGTATAAAATAGCACTCGGTTTTTTAGCTTCAGGACTTTTTCCTAGAGGAGGGAAAAGCTTTAAATTTTTCAAACAAGCCGCCTATTCAAGATTTGCCGCTTTTTTTCATGTATAAAAAAATTTTACTTTTTTAACGTTTTATTAACTAATTTTTGATATAGTGCAAATTATTGAAAGAAGGAAGGAAGGAAGGAAGAAAGGAGTCAGTATTATGCTATCAACAGTCGAAAAATATTTCTTTTTTATGTTTTCGTGTGTTTTAGGCTTTAGTTCGTGCCAAGCTTTGGACAGAGTTGTTCCATTGGTAGATAATCCGCGCTACCTGGAATTTCTGGAGCATGAGAGTTTTGGTGTAACCAACGGAAGTATGGTGAATTTCGCCGCCAGGGGATTCGTTGGAAAAAGCATTAGAGCAGCCTCTGCTTTAAATGACGTTCCCAATCCTCTCGGATTAACGCACTCCGGAATAGTATTCCTCGAGAGTCCGCGCACCGTATGGGATATTATTTATAGTCTGACTCCCAATGGAGAAGACGGGAAAAATGACGGTCTTGTCAGTAGAAAAGAGGGGCGGGCTATGCTGGAAAAACTGCAAAGTTACTTCGGGCCTGAATTGGAATCAGATGAAAAGCACCCGTTTCTTTTGGAGTCAAATGGAACCGCAGGACAGGTCATTGGCGGCATTTACCCTCATGTGCAAATATCCCCTTTTCTTGATGCACTGAAAAACTACGGCGGAAATGTCTACATCCGCCCGTTTTTGATACCTGTTCCGTCGGATTTTATCGTGAATTTTGTGAAAGAACATATGGGAAGATCCTACGAAAAAAATCCTATGGATCTGATCAGATCGGTGAATGGTTTCAATAGAGTAGAAAGGACCGGGGCAGTTTTCTGCAGCGAATTTGTCGGGATGTTTTATAAAAGCGTCATCGAGGTATTTCCGCTGTCTCCTCTTCTTTCGAAGGAAAATATATTGGAAAAATTTTCCAACGTAAGTAACTTAATTCCGGAGTACTTCTGCTCTTCCATAGAGAAGGATGTACTTCAGGGTATTGCGGGTGAGGATATACTTCTAAAACATGTCGAAATTTTCAAGGATGAAGAAGGAGGGTGCTGCCTTCTTTTGTGATACGGACTCACTACCCGTCGCATTAAATTAGGCGTTTCCTCGCGTCGTTGAGAGAAACAAAGCGACGAAGCAATCCGGATTTTAAATTTGCTTTAATTTGAGCTCTGGATTGCTTCGCTTGCAATGACTCGGAAATATTCCCATAAATACTTAAAAAGACGATTTAAAGAGAAATTGAAATTTCAGATAAAAAAAGATCCGACAGGCGGAGAGCATAAATACCGCAGAAGACGATTCAAGAGGAAATTGAAACTTTAGATTCCAATCTTTTGCTTGGGCGACAGAATCTATTCTCTCAATATAAAAATATCCTTGAGTTGGTTGTCATCCATCTCGGTTATCCATTTTTCCCCATCGGAAACGGCAAGGTTAGCAAGATCTTTTTTACTCCGAATCATTTCGTCTATGCGTTCCTCAAAAGTACCTGTAGTTAACAATCGATGTACCATAACATTTTTCTTTTGTCCGATGCGGTAAGCTCGATCGGTTGCCTGCGCCTCAACAGCAGGATTCCACCACAAGTCATAATGGATAACGTGATTGGCCGCCGTCAGATTTAACCCCGTACCGCCGGCTTTCAGCGATAATATCAAGGTACGAGTTTGTGAATTTTGCTGAAAATCGTTGATAATTTCGTCTCGCTTTCGGCGTATCAATCCTCCGTGCAAAAACGGCACTCTCAGTTTGAACCTGTCTTCCAACAGTTCTACGAGGATTTTTCCCATTTCGGTATATTGGGTAAAAATAAGTGTTTTTTCACCAAGACCTTGAATTTCGCTCAGAATTTCTTCCAGCATTTTTGTTTTTCCGGATTCATCCATAAGAGCGACGGGTTTTTTTCCGTATTGCGCCGGATGATTGCAAATTTGTTTGAGTGAGTTAATAAGCTTAAAAACAAGCCCTCTGCGTTCCATTCCCTCACTGATTTCGATTTCCTCCAGGGAATCGTTTATTATTTGCTGATAGATTGCAGCCTGCTCTTTTGTTAACGAACAATAGCGGTTATTTTCCATTTTTTCCGGCAGATCGTCTATGATGCTTTTATCGTTTTTGCATCTGCGCAATATAAACGGTTCGGTTACTTTGATGAATTTGTCAAGGCAATCAAGATTTCGTTCCTTTTCTATCGGGGAAGCGAATTTTTTACGAAAATTTCCCTCAGTTCCGAGATACCCTTTGTTGGTAAAATCGAAAATGCTCCAATATTCCGACAAACGATTTTCCACGGGAGTTCCGCTCATCGCTATTCTATGTCTTGCTTCTATGGATTTTACGGCTTTGGTTTGTTTTGTGAGAGGATTTTTGATGTTTTGAGCTTCATCAATCACCAACAAAAACCAGTCGTTCTTTTGAAACTCGCTTTTGTCGCGATACACAAGACCGTAGGAAGTGAGAACAATATCAAACTTTCCTTTTAGATCTCTTTTATTTCCGTGGTAGATAACGGTGTGTAAATCCGGTGCGAATTTGCTGATCTCATGCTGCCAATTTGTCAGAAGACTTGTGGGAACTATTACCAAAACTTTTTCTTCGGCAAGATATCCCTCATTTTTCAGATGTAATATCGCCGATATTACCTGTAGCGTCTTCCCAAGTCCCATGTCATCGGCCAGAATACTTCCAAATCCCGTGTCGATGTTCTGCACAAGCCAACTGTAGCCTCTCTCCTGATACGGACGAAGCTGCACTTTTAAATTTTGCGGAACTGATTTCGGCTTGTATTGTTTTATCTCTTTGAACATTTCGGTCAGCTGATCATCCATTTTCACGGAAGCAGATTCATATTCCTCCGCAAGTCCGGCCTGCAAAATCTCACTCTGAGATAAATTTTGCGGCAAATGATCGATTTTTTTCAACAATGACTCGATTTGCTTCTCGTCCAATAAAACGTAGCTATTGGCGAAACGCACAAGTCCTTTCGATTTTTGCAGCAGTTTTTTGAATTCTGCAAGACTTACGTTTTTATCTCCAATAGCGATTGTCCAATCAAAATGCAGCAAATTGTCCAAATTTATAAAACCGGGACTTTTTTGTATTTTTGCCTTAGATTGCATATTCAATGTCAACCTCGGACTAAATATCTCCACTAATGATTTCGGAAGTGCAATTAAAACTCCAACGGCCTTCAGAATCGGTAAAATGGACGTAAAAATACCTGTAAAATCATTCAAATTAAACCTGACCGGCTCGTTATCATCGATTATGTTTTCCAGTTCGGGAAGATGTCGGGCGAGCGCAGAAATATCGGATAAAATTTCAAACTTTTCGGCGGAAGAAATTTTTCCGAAAACTTCTCTCAGGTTGAGAGGTTCCGTCGATTGTCGGGTATCCGGAACAATCTTCAAATCCAACTGAAAATCACCCCCTAAATCCGCAATTTCAAGATACAGTTTGCGCGACTTTCTGCCTATATAAAGATTGCTTAGCCATTGATTAATTGCCGAAGGAATCTCCTTTTTGTTGAAACTGACAAATTTACATGCGCGAGCAGCGAAAAACATGTCCAAAATATCGTCACCGATCAAACTTCCTCGAGCGGGAAAAAAACTCTTTGAAGCGACAAATATTGACACCAAAGAAAAAAAATGCTCCCTCGCATCTCCTATACCCTTGATTATCTGTGGGGATATTTGAGACAAATCATCGATGATTTTGCATATTTGATCATTGTAAATTGCGGGAATCCACCGAATTATGTTTTCTCCGCCGGCGTTTTGCAATATTTGCGGAATCAGCGCGTTCTTCTCCATCAATTTCATCGTGAACAGCAAAACCATATGCATAAATCTTAGTGATGGATTCAGAAGATGAAGGAGAGAACTTGGAATTTCACGAAAAAAATCGAACAAACAAAGCAACTGGTTGCCGTCTTTTTCCTCTGCTCCCGCGATGTTGATGCTTGTTATTTTATGTTGATTGTTGAGGCATATTTCCAAATTTTCCCAGGACTCTATATTCGGAAATTTTTTTAGAAAGTCTTCTTCCGACATTTCTTGGGTATATTTTATCGCGCCCATGAAACCGTAAAATTGCTGCATTTTTTCGAGAAAATTTTTTTCGTAAAAAACGATATCGGATTTTAGAATACCGAATGTAGTTGATTTCAGATCCGGTATTTTCGATAAATCTACGACATCCCAAACAGATTGTTTAAATTCTCTTTTTTCTTCCCTGTGATCGAACAAAGATTCTATTTTTAAAATCGTTTTTTGAACAAGTTTATATTCACCAAAATTTTTAACAATTTCTCCCAAATTACAGTCGTGCAAATCAAACACCGCAAACGGATTCCGATCTATTTCGTCACAAATAAGATATAACACCGCCGCAATATGCTTGCAGGGAACAGCATAATCCGGACATGAGCACTCAGCGTCAACGTCGCTCCATTTTGTGGGAAAGAGTTTGATGCCGACATTCTGCAGCTCATTATATAATTTAGGCGACAGCCTTTTGTTTAGAAGAGACGACAAAATGGAAGGAGATTTTTCTATCACCTGCCGCAGGATTTCGGTCTGTTTTTGGGAAAAAGCTTCAAATTTTATTATAACCTTGTAGGGAGTAGGTCGCGATCCTTGAACCCGCGCCGTAACAATATTTCCCACAATTTTTATGTTGGAAACTGCCCCCTTATTGGCGTAGGTACGACCGCGCGGAAGACGATTTTCGTCATCTATTCCGTTGAATGTGTCCAGCCACTTCTGCCCCCACCACGTTTTGCCATATGCCCTGATTACCATGATAAAACACTTCCACTAACAGTATTGTCAACTACGATCAATCCTGAATCGTGTCGAATGTAGCACATATTTCACAAAAGTCCAAATAAAATCGCCTTACCCCTTACCACCCGTCCAATCTTTTTTTTATCTTAAATTTCAATTTCCCTCCCTTTCACCGGAGTTCGATAGAGTTTGATGTTGCATTTCATACTTGAATGGGCGAAAATTTTCAAAATGAAATATAAAGGATAGTTGAATGCTAAAAAAATTACTTCAGAAGTTGTTATTAAAAAACACGAGCGTTGCCGACATGGAACCATATGTATACAACAGCAGGATAGACGATATTTTAAAAAAAACAGGGAAAATAGCGAGAAAAACATTGGAAAAAGTTTCGCCCGCTGAAAGGAAAAAAATTATATACTTTATCGGCTATCATCACAGTAAATTTGCATCTTTGATCGATGTTGTGCACATGCTTGCTTTGCAGCTAAGGGGAGCGGAGATAATTGTCGTGCGCAGCTCATATTTTTTCCAACAGGAAGATATAATTTTTGGTGGAGCTTATAACAAAGATCGGTTTGAGCTGCAATATAAATTATACACAGATGAAGGGAAAATTTTTTCATATATTCTTCAGACACAGGTTATTGAGATTGGTGCTTTTCTTAGCAGTTCGGATTTAAAATTTGCTGAAGATTTTGCAAACAATTGCAATTATGAAGGATGGGAATCCATTACATATGACGGTTTTTCTGTGGGAGAAATGGCTTATCATGCTATTTGTAACACGAACAATGTAAATATACCGGATAATTCTACGGAAACGGTACGGCAGTTCAAAGCTCACCTGCGGAATTGTGTTGCTTTGAGTATTGCAAGTCAGAAATTACTTACAACAATTCAGGCGGATACAGTCGTATCAAATGTTCCGTTTTATTATTTATGGAGAATACCCTTTTTAAGGTCGCAAATGCTTAATATCCCCTTCTACTCATACATGCTTTCCGAGAGACCGAATTCTTTTTTTTGGACAAATAATTCTGAAAAGTTCTGCGATTCATCAAAAAATTGGCAGTCATTTAAGAAATCTTATACAATTTCCGAAGATATTTTGCATGTACTTAATAAAAAAATACACGATAAATTATATGGTAAAAACGTATCGGAGAAGCGGATAAATGAGATTAGAGAACTGGTAAAAGGAAGATCTGCCGTATTATTGCCTTGCAATATTTTATCAGACGCCGCAGTTTTTCAAGAAAAAAGATCGTTCGATTCGTGTTTAGAGATGATTCAATCCGTTATAAAGTGGTTTTCCGATAATCCGCAGTACTTTTGTATTTTAAAAGCGCATCCCGCCGAGAAACTTATGATAGAATTCGGGATGGATACTTCTTTTATCTTGCTGGGTAGTGTTCTAAAAAAATGCGACATCGAACTGCCGGAAAATATTTGTTTTGTTGATTACAATGAAGACGTAACGGTAGCAAGTTTGTTCGGATTGGTAAAAGGAGTTATCGCATATACTTCGTCTGTTTGTATGGACGCCGGTTTTGTTGGGCTCCCTTCTGTTTCGGTGTTGGAATCGCATTATTCCGTAGCTGATTTTTCCCGGAATCCGAGTTCAAGAGAAGATTTTTTCAGGTTACTTGAAAATATGCTGAAAAATGAAATAAATGATCGTGAATCGATAATAGAAGAAACAAGAAAGTATTTTTTATTGTATTACTGTATCGGAAGTATAGACTATAATCTGATAAGAGGTAACGACGTAAATAGCGTTCCGTTTGACATACTGTTTGATTCAGTCGATCAATTGTTGCCGGGAAAAAGTGAAGCGTTGGATTATGTGTGCGACGCTATTTTGAATAATAGGTCGATATTTGGTGTTGACCGTCGGCCTCCGATTACTATATAATCCCTGGCATCATGGAGACTACGAAAAAGTTTGAGTGCATATGCGGATACGATAACAACGGGACTGTTGTTGATGCCGGAGATGGAATTTTAAGAAAAATAAACAAAAGATATTTCGGCAAAACTAAAGAAATTTTTGAATTCTATGAAAATTTCAGGCGCAATTGCGGTGATATTGTCGAAACGGAGTTGATCGAAGACCAAGAGTCTTTGTATCACAAAAAGCATCTGACGACCTATCCCTTCGAGTGGCCTCCGAATATGTTCAAAGATGCCCTTATTTTTCATCTTGAACTTTTTTTAAAATCGGATGCTGCGGGGTATACTCTAAAAGACGGCCTGCCCAACAATATCTTGTTTAACGGAACTATTCCCGTTTTTATCGATTTCCTGTCTTTCCTAAAAACAGAAGATTTAAAAAACGAAAAATGGCTGGCGGAAAATTCCGAATATAACGACCTTCGCTACGAAGTTTTTGAAAAAATGTTCATTCCGTATTTTATAATACCTTTTTTGGTTATTGCCAAAGGTAATTATGATGCCGGGAGATTTATGCTGAGGGAAAAAGCCTGCAATATGCCGAACGGCATTCCTAGCTGGGATGATATTGCATTTTTAAAAACTGAAGGGACAATAAAAAAGTTAATAAAAAAGATAACGGGGAAACCGACAGATACAGAAATAAACAAAGATATTAGGGCAATTTATCAATTTTTAAGGCAAGAAAAGAAGCTGTCTTTCCCGGAATTTATCAGCAAAATGATTGCTATGGTAAGAGATATAGATGTTACTCCGAAAAGCAGCGGTTATTTGTCCTACTACAATGATAAAAAAGAGAATTTCAATATATCGGACCGAACCGGGTGGAAGAACAAGCAAATAAATGTTTACAACACGATCCAAAAATGTAAACCGAAAACGGTGCTTGATCTAGGGGCCAATACCGGTTGGTTTTCACTGTTGGCGGAAAGTAGCGGAGCCTCCGTTATCTCGATTGAAATCGACGAATCCTGCGTTGATAATCTGTACAAATACGCCAAACAGGAGCGTTTGAATATCACTCCGCTGCGGGTAGCTTTTGAAGAAATGGAGAACAAATATTTTGGCCTGGACTACGATAAAAACGAATATCCGGAATATAAAGACAGAGATTTTAAAAACAATCCGCTATTTATTTCTGCATCAAAGCGTTTGAAATCCGATATGGTAATGTGTCTGGCTTTGTTTCATCATTTGGTTTTGGGAATGGGGATGGACCAGGAGCATGTAATGGAGGTTCTGTCGGAACTTACGAGCGACGTTCTGATTCTTGAGTTTATCGGGATAGATGATCTTTTAATAACTTCAGAACCGTCTTTTTTCAAAAATTTGCACAAATATGACAGCAAATCTTACAATCCGGACAGGGTCGTCAACATTGGTATGCAGTTTTTTAAAAACGTAGAAATTTTAGATTCACATCCGAATACAAGAAAATTAATTGTGTTTCACAAACAATAAGAAGAAATATATGCGATTTATGAGCGAGCAGGGTATCGGATTTTTCAAAAAACACTTTTCGCAACGGGGCTGTTAGATGAAAGTTCGTGAGAAAATCGCACTGATAACCGGAATAAACGGTCAGGATGGTTCTTATCTGGCAGAGCATTTGGTTTCGTTGGGGTATCAAGTGCATGGGACGATGAGATTGTCGTCTATGCATAATGCCGACAAAATGGTTAACCTAAAAAATGTATCAGGAAAAATAAAAATACATCCGTGCGGGCTGACAGATCATTTATCGGTTTACAAGCTTATTTCGAAAATTAAACCCGATGAATGCTATCATTTGGCTGCAGCGAGTTTCGTCAGTTATGATTTTAATGATGAACTATCTATAATTTCAACAAATTTTAATCCTACTCATTATCTGCTTTCCGCTATTAAGGAACTTGTTCCGAGTTGCAAGTTTTATTTTTCAGGTTCAAGCGAAATGTTTGGAAATACCGATGCATCTCCCCAAAATGAAGAAACAAAATTCAATCCGCGTTCAATCTACGGCATAGCGAAAACCTCCGGCTTTTATGTCGTGAGAAACTACAGGGAACACCACGGAATTTACGCCTGCACTGGAATTACGTATAATCACGAATCTTCAAGGAGAGATTTTTCGTTCGTCACAAGAAAAATAAGCACGGGTGTCGCGAAAATTTATCTCGGATCAGCCGATCATATAGAACTGGGAAATATCGACGCCGTAAGGGATTGGGGGTACGCTCCGGAGTACGTCGTTGCGATGCAAAAGATGCTTAATAATCCTAAAGGTCCGACGGATTACGTTATATCAACGGGAAAAACGAACTCCGTAAAACATTTTTTAGATTTGGCTTTTTCAACGGTTAACTTGGATTATAAAAAATATCTGAAGACAAATGATTTTTTTTTCAGACCTTCCGAAAAAGTGATTTTGCGGGGAGACAGCCAAAAAATAGGAGACGACCTGGGGTGGAAATCTGAGAAAAAGATAGAAGAAATAGTCGAAGAAATGGTTTTTAACGACATTGCACTATTAAAGGACAGAGAAAAAAGATGAGCAGAATTTTGTATACAAGTCCTGAGCTGATACATCCGGCTGTCGGCGGTCCGTATTTGAGAGTAGAAAATTCCGTTAAAGCGCTAAGTAAAATATCTGAATTGCATGTCATTTCAAGAATGAAATTGTCCCATGCCGATATGCGCGAGACAGAAAATTTCTATAAAAAAATCACACCGTTTTTCGGTTATCTTCCCCAAACGCCACCCAAAAGTCTGTCTCGATTTTTAAAAAAACTGTCCTATAAAAAAGCGGAAATTTCAGCAGATTGGGAGGCGGATTATGTTGTCGATTACATGATCAAAAACGACATAAATATTATTTGGTGCGGTTACGGGAATGTTTCCCATTCATTTATGAAGAGGATAAAGAAGAAATCGCCTCAATTTAGAATCGTGTGCGACACTGACAGTGTTTGGTCGAGATTTGTGCTGAGGGGACTCCCCTTTGCGGAAGACGATAATAAAAGAAGGCAAATCATAGCCGAATATTTGCGTAAGGAAAAAGAAGAAATTGATTGGGTGGATTTTTGCGACGTGACAACTGCCGTTTCCGAAATTGACGCCGATTATTACAGAAGCATAGCCGTAAATCCGGGCAAGGTGAAGACTTTTTCGAACGTAATCGATTTGGAATATTATTCTCAAAAACAGTCTCCTCCGGAATTTTTTAAAACTCCAAGCATATATCTGTGCGGCAGCTTTTGGCCGGGAGGCAGTCCGATGGAAACCGCGGCAAGATGGGTTGTGGATGAGATTTTTCCCACTCTGAAACGTGAGATTCCTGACATTCATTTCTACATAGTCGGCAGAGATTCTGACAAGGTATTGGAAGATATAAATGACGAAAACATTACCGTTACGGGAAGGCTGGATAACGTCTTGCCCTATTTATGCAATGCAAGTGTTTGTATAGTTCCTCTTAAATTCGAATCCGGAACACGGTTCAAAATCCTTGAAGCCGCAGCCTGCGGAATTCCGATCGTTTCAACTACGCTGGGAGCAGAGGGAATTCCCGTAAAAAACGAAGAAAACATCATGATTGCGGACGACGCAGATGCATTCGCTCGGGCCATAATAAAATTAATAAGATTTCCGGACCGGGCGAAAAATATGGCTCATGCCTTAAAACAATACGTAGAAGAGAATTACAATATATCAAAACATGTGCGCGAAGGCGGAGAAATCCTGAAGTTTTTGGAAGAGAAACAGCGCATAATGCTGAAAAAAGTGTTGATTTAGCTGAAGCTGGGGCGCCGTCCCGGCACTTGCAACAAAAAAGAAAAAATCCTCATAACGTTAACTAATAATTAACTTTTGTTTAATATCCTTAATAAATAAGGTGTGAAAGCGAGGTAGTTATGCGAAAGTTTTTGTGTTGTTCGTTGTTGGTTTTGGTATTCGGATTGCAGGCGCGAGAGCCGCAGCAATCATCTGATAACAATGTTGATTCTGTTCCTGTTTTTGATGAGGCAAAGCCTAAAATACCCGGAGATACTTCCGATGCATCCGAAGGTAGTGCAAAAGATTACGCTGGATTCACTGTCGGAGTCGGCGTAAACGTCGGAGTTCAAAAAACAGATTGCGACGCCAATCGTGAATTCCGCAACGCGCCTGCATCTGTCAACTCCACCTGCTACGGAGGCGTGGTGACTGTGGGATATCAACACAACATTTGCGGAAACTGTTTTGTTGGAATTGAAATAGGAGCAGATTTCGGTTCAGGATCCAAAAGATTCCACACCGGCGGAATTCCGAAAAATGAATCTTGGTTTGTAAAGGCCGACTATCTGCAAAAAACAGCCATAATTCAGCAAATGTTCAGAGGAATATCAAATGCGCTTTGGGTGGATCCGGCATACAGACCGCCTTCGTTTACTGCATGGAATTTAAATAATAATACCGTAAATGGAAATGTATGGCGGCAGTTTCTTTGTGCTATGAGGTATTTTGGAGGAAATACCAATGCTGATATTCACAATTTAGTTAGTGTTGACGGTACTCCCGGTGTTGCAGTCGCTCAATTTATGTCACACATTCCGAATCCTGTTGATAGAGTGTACACAGTAGACGCTGCTCCTGCTCCGGTTCCGAATGTAAATGCGGTGCTTGCCAGTTTTGTCGGAGCACATACTATCGACAATATAATGTCAATCGCAGAAGGTGATTTATTGAATGGATTCCGAGATCTTAGAGGCTTTATTGGTGATAATTTTCCAAATTTAGCTCATATATTAGGACATATAGGGGGAAACGATTTTTACGATATGAGAAATGCTGCAAATTTTAATAATACTAGTATCGCCGGTAATGCTGCAAACATACAATATGACCTCGGATTTAGTATTTCTGAAATATTTGATGTAAACAGACCTTTCGAAGAACTTGATAATTTAAATGAACTTGGCATAGCAAATGATCCTGCTAAACAAGCTGCTTTGATGGAAGAAATCAGAAGATTGTATAACTCGAATGGTTCAGACATCGCCTATAATCATGCTGTAACGGCTGCTGATATCAGAAAGCAGCTGAAAACCAAGACTTCTTTTGGAGTATGTCCTCATGCATCTCTGAAAGTCGGGTATTTTATCAAAGAAATGAACTCTTGCTTGTATGCAAAGGTTGGTTTTATCCTGCTGAAAGGACAAGTATCGATAATAAGTGATTATTTTCTTGGAAAAGAAGAAAAATTTAACAAAACAGTTCCGTTTTTCGCGCTTGGAATAAGCAAAATAATCGATGGAAATTGGGGAATTTCAGCTGAAATATCGCACGCGCTAAAAACTCACAAAAAAATGAGCGATATCAAATGGCACGGGTATAAAATAAAAAACAATGTCGGCATAAGTAAAACTGATTTTAGAGTGCTCGTAACGTATGCGTTTTAACCTAAAAGAGTTTCATTGTAACTTCTGTATTGTCAAGGTATACTTAAGGTTGTTTTTGCGGGAGAGTTAGTATGTGTATTTATAGAATGTTGTCTGCTGTCGTTATGACCGGTTTTTTGTGGGGTACGGTAACCGATACAAGTGCGATGATTCCAGATCCCCGGGATGAGCAAATAATCGCATTGCAAAAAGAGCGTGATTTCTACATTGCAAAAGCCGACTACCTACAAAAAACGGCTATCATACAGCAGATATTTAGGGGAATATCGTCGGCTCTTTGGGTGGATCCTGTCTATAGGTCTCCATCGATTATCGCTTGGAATTTATCAAACAACACGATAGATGGAAATGTATGGCGGCAATTTCTTTGTGCTATGAGGTATTTTGGAGGGAATACCAATGCTGATATTCACAATTTAGTTAGTGTTGACGGTACTCCCGGTGTTGCAGTCGCTCAATTTATGTCACACATTCCGAATCCTGTTGATAGAGTGTACACAGTAGACGCTGTTCCCGCTCCGGTTCCGAATGTAAATGCGGTACTTGCCAGTTTTGTCGGAGCACATACTATCGACAATATAATGTCAATCGCAGAAGGTGATTTATTGAATGGATTCCGGGATCTTAGAGGCTTTATTGGTGATAATTTTCCAAATTTAGCCTATGTGTTGAAACATATAGGAGAGAATGATTTTTACGATATAAGAAATGCTTCAAACTTTAATAATACTAGTATCGCCGGTAATGCCGCAAACATACGATATGATCTCGGATTTAGTATTTCTGAAATATTTGATGCAAACAGACCTTTCGAAGAATTAGATAGCCTAAGCGAATTAGGTATATCAAACGATAGTGACAGACAGACAGTTGTAATGGAAGAAATTAGAAAAATATATTACTAGTATTGTAAACTAATAGTTTTCATATTGTTTTGGTAGTATGTTTTTTGTTGAATAAAAAATAGATTTATTTGATTGTTTTTTGTTTTTTGTTAATCTTTTTGTATTATTATCTATTTCATGAGTAAATAAGGAGTACAGATAATGAAAGTAAAAAAAATGTTGTGCGCGACAGTGGTAGCCATGTTTGTTGGAATTACAGTTGATGTTGGGGGTATGTTGCACCCGGTTGTACCTGGCACTTTCGGAAAAATGAATGATGGTCTTACCTATACAGAGGCAAATGATCAACATTTGCCGCAAGCGGTTGCGGCGCAGCAATTAGCGAACAGATTACTTGGAAATGACATCAGTCCCGGTATGGGGGTTGATTCTAAAATTACACGAGTTTTTAACGCTGCTCTAGCTAAGACCGGTATGGATGCAGAAGAGTTAGCTTTCGAGCTTTTGAATTGGCCGGATTCGCCAATTGCAGCTAAACAATGCAGCCTGCAACCTCTGCTTGGGCAAAATTGGACTGCACTAAAAATAGTAAGGGAAGTTCTTATGCGCATCGAGGCAGCAGCAAGTCAAATAAGTGAAAGAAATGCTTGGACTAGAGGAGCACGTGAAAGAGCAATAGTTATGTCTATAGACAGATTGCGTGATATAGATTATGCTATCATTGATATTCTTGGTCGTTTGAACGAAAAGATCGCTCTAGTCAATAATAGCGCAGACAATCTTAGAGAAAAGCTGTGTCGTAAAATAGCAATTATTGATGCTGCCAAGGACGAGCTTGCGGCAGTTGACCATACTGTTGACTTCGGTAGATTTCTGAATCAAGAGGTTGGCAGAGCTGTAGCAAGAACGCAGAGTTTATCTCGTGGGTTACCTGCAAGCATTGATAGTTACCAATCAAAGATTAAATTAAGGGATGAAACCGGAGGGCGAGAGAGTGCTGCGGTAGACCTTGCACATGCAACAAAGCAAATACTTATCCAAGCTATTAATGCTCACATAATTGCTGTACGTGGCGAAATTATATTATTTGCCAACGATGAAAGAACAAGTCAAGAGGACTTGATATCTTTGTACAGTGACCTCGGTCTCTTAATTTATGACCAATCTACAAAAACAGGAATGTCTACGCCAAAAGACTTGTTTGAGATTTATGGACTTCCTGCCAGTATTATTGGCCGTTTTAGTAGAGATGGAAAAAGAGATGAAGAATTTGAGTGGAAAATGTATTGGTCGCTTCCATCGGAAATAACAGATAGATCAAGTGGTGACCGTGATGATGAATATAAGATTCCGATGCCGGCTCCGATTTCCGATCCTATGAGAAGAAGTGTTCTTGGTATTCCTCGTACTTCTGCGATAACAAGTGTTAAAGATGATGCATGGGGACTTGGCAAAATTGATGACCATATTTGGTAATTTGCTGTTGCATACGCTTTGTTATATTGGTTTTATGCAGGTGATGCAGTTTGTGTGTCACTTGCGCAGTGAATAATAGGTGATACATTGAGGACAGAAAATACATTGTTATTGCTATCAGGTGCAGTTGCCTTCATAGGATTAGGTGTTGAAGCTATGCTGATATCGGTTACACCTGGTACTTTTGGAAAAATGAATAATGGTCTTGCCTACTCAGAGGCGAATACTGGGCATATGCCACAAGCCGCTGTAGCACAGCAACTGGCTAGTAGACTATTGGGAAATGATCATAATCCCGGTATGGGGGTTAATTCTAAAATCACGCAAGTTTTTACTGCGGCTTTGGTCGAAACAGGTATGAGTGCAGAAGAATTAGCTTTTGAGCTTTTGAATTGGCCGGATTCGCCAATTGCAGCAAAACGGTGCAATTTGCAACCATTATTGGAACAAGATTGGACTACACTAAAGATAGCAAGAGAAATCATTGCACATATTGAAGCAGCCACAATTCAAATATCGCAGCGTAACGCGTGGACGAGATGGGCACGAGAGCGGGCGGTGGTGGATTCCGTCGGAAAATTATCTGAAATAGACGATGGTGTGGCGAAAACTCTATCGGAGTTGGATAGCAGCATCGCAAAAATCGGAAAAACTCTTCCGCCGGCAGAGCAGCTGAGGCAAAAAATCCGTCTTATTTCTGAGGCTATCGGAAAAATCAAAAGTACCGAAATAATTGTAGATTTTGATGCGTCTCTGGAACATGAAAGAGCTGCTGCTGCCGCCAAAGCCGACGAATTAACCGCCGGAGATCCGCGTCTTGTCGATCATAGACCGTCTATGAAATCGGGTTTAGATCACGGACGAGAGTACGAAGCCGTACAAGTTGCCAAAAAAGCAAAAGATGACCTGATCTCGGGCATAACGACACGCATGAACTCACTGCTTGAAGATATAAATTCGATTTTGCAAGAACAAACCGTACCCGTATTAAAGAGCTTGTGAGGAGAACTTGTATGAATAAATACATAAAAAACCTGCATATCAAGTCAGAAAGCGGAGATACCGATGCACAGAATACACTTGGTGTATGCTATGCAGTTGGGGATGGCGTGGAACAGGATTTTGAAAAAGCTTTCTACTGGTATATGAAAAGTGCTGAGAAGGGGCATGCAATGGCGCAGCTGAATGTCGCCGGCATGTATGGTAGAGGCTGTGGAACCGTAAAAAACCTATCCGAGATGATGGAATGGCTTCAAAGAGCACTGGATCAAAATCTTGATGTGGCTCAATGCAATATGGGGTACATGTACGCAACTGGAGATTACGGTGTAACGCAGGATTTTGAGAAGGCTTTTTATTTTTATATGAAAGCAGCGGAGCAGGGTTATCCGGACGCACAATACGAGATAGGAATGATGTACGAGAGAGGAGAGTACGTCAAAGAGGATCTTGCAGAAGCTCACAGATGGTATCTGATGTCGGCGAAAAGCGGTTTGGCAAAAGCGCAATATGTTGTGGCTGCCCAATATGCTTGTGGCATAGGAGTGAAAACAGACCATAAAAAAGCATTTAAATGGTGTACAAAAGCTGCAAAACAGGGATATGCTCCTGCTCAATTTAATCTTGGGTGCATGTATGCTGACGATTACCAAGAAATAAAGCAAGATGCCGAAGAAGCCGAAAAATGTTTTATAAGATCAGCGGAGCAAGGTTACGAACCGGCAATAGAAAGGCTGAATGCGTACGCTGCGTCCCATAATAGTTGATTGACGCCACTTGGTTCTTGCATAAGAAATCGGAGGTTGTTTTTCCGCAACTCCGAGTGTAAAAAATCTCCATCTCATCGGAGTTCGATGTTGCACTTTAGGATTGAAGAGGCGATCTGCCAAAAATATTTTTCGTATGCTTTATTTGCTTCTTTAAGTTTTAAAAAAAATTGGTATAATCCAGTGCTTGTGTAGTAATATATTAACTATTTGTTTGGTATACTGCACAATAGAGCGGAGCATAGCTCAGTCAGGTAGAGCACAGCCTTCGGGAGGCTGGGGTCGGAGGTTCGAATCCTCTTGCTCCGACCATGGTAAATTATTTAGGTGAGTAAAATGAAAAGTTCCTCTAAGCGAAATCGCTATCTTCTGTGGACAGGTCTTATCGTTGCGGTGGGGGTCGCGGGCGTTATTGTGTACAAAAAAGTAACCGAAGATAAAGAAAACAAATTTTCGTTTACTCCTCCTGCCGTCACCGCAAGTTCGGCCACGTTCGGCCCGGTATCGAAATACATCAACGCCATAGGTACGTTGCGTCCGTTTGACTCCGTCGTTATCAAATCGGAGGTCAACGCAAAAATTGAAAAAATATCTTTTTCGGAGGGAACTCTCGTTAAAGAAAATGATCTGCTGATCGAACTGGACGATTCCGCCGCAAAGGCGCAATTAATGGAGGCCGAAGCCCAGTATCGAAAAGCAAAATGCGAATTTGAGCCCGCGGAAAAGCTGGCGGATAAGGGAGTCATGGCTCGCCTCACGAGAGATACAAAAAAAGCCGAAATGGATATGGCCGCCGCCCGCGTCAGTTCTAACAGAAGCATTCTGGAAAAACACAAAATCTACGCACCCTTCGGAGGCATCGCAGGTTTGATCGATATCAGCAAGGGTCAGTTTGTTTCTGCCGGAAACGAATTGGCGAAAATTGTGGATTGTCATCCACTGAAAGTAGATTTTAAAGTAACCGAAGCGGACGTCGAAAAAATTTACGTCGGACAGGAAATGCAGGTTTCGATCGGAGGAGACAGCACCAAGGTATTCAGCGCAAAAATTACGGCGATAGATCCGGAAAGCGACAAAGTTTCCCACAGTTTTGATGTGAGAGGCACTCTGGATGTACCGGAAGATGTGGCAACCGCATCTCAGATGTTGAAACCGGGAAAATTCGTCAGTGTTAAAATCCCGATTGACGGCGATCAGCAGGGAATCGTTGTTCCCGAAAGCGCTCTGGAAAAAATCGGAGATGAAGACACGTTGTATCGCATCGTCGACGGCGTAGCGATCAGAACTTTGGTAACCGTCGGAACGCGACGCGACGGCAACGTCGAAATTATCACCGGAGTGAACGAGGGCGAACCGGTAATAACCAGCGGTCAGTCGGGCGTTCTGGACGGAAAAGAAGTTTCTGTTAAGAGCAGTGCCTCGACCTCAGACGTGGTCAAAGCCATGGAGGAAATAAACAAACAACGAAAAGCAGCTCCTCCAAAACAGCAAGCCAAAGGAAAATAACCCATGCAAATAAGTGAGCTTTGCATAAAAAGGCCTGTTTTTTCCACAGTTTTAACGCTTATGATCGTTGTTCTGGGAATAATATGCCAAACAAAACTTCCGATACGTAAGGATCCGAAAATCGAGAGATCGATAATTGTCGTTGAGACGGAATTTCCAGGCGCCAGCCCTAAAGTCGTCGAAACTCAGATCACAAAAATATTGGAGGGGGAATTTTCGACAATTCCGGGAATCGAACTTATAAAATCGCACAGCACCAACCAAAAAAGCGAAATCATCATGGAGTTTGTTCCGGAAAGAACCGTGGACGGAGCATCTTCGGACGTACGCGACAGACTTTCGATGGCTCGCAATCGATTGCCCCACGGCATTCCGGAACCTATCATCAGAAAAAGCAGCAACGATTCGACGGCCGGCGTGTACATCGGATTTACCAGCGATAATCACACGATCGACGATCTGCGCGATTACGTGGAAAAGTACATAAAATCGAAATTTGAGGTACTTTCGGGGGTCGGGCACGTGATGCCGTCCGGAGGTAACGTAAAATCGATGAGAGTGTATGTTGATCCGCAGAGTTTGGCTGCCTACGGGTATACTCCGAACGATGTGGTGGAAACGATCATGAGTCAGCACATCCAGAGGCCGTGCGGACGTCTCATCAGCCGAGACAGAGAGTTCATGCTGGTGGCCAACGGAGAGCTCAGCAAACCGGAAGAATTTGATGAAATCGTTCTGCCGTCAAACGGAAGAGGGAAAGTCGTCCGCATAAAAGACATCGGAAAATCCAAGCTTGTGGCGGA
>JAISCG010000145.1 GCA_031265715.1 Holosporaceae bacterium
AATTGCCGAAAAAATTGACAAAAAAGGCCGCAAAGCCCTCTAAATCAGCGAGCCCCCCACTAATTATTATTATAGTCAATCCAATTGCGATTTTATTGCCAAATGACACAATCTGTGGTTTTGAAAACGTCTTTTTCATAAGTACAGTACTAAAATACAATTCCTAAAATTTCGTTAACGGCCCGAACTTATTCAAGCAAATTTAAAACACGGATATCAGATGCGTAAATAGAAAGTTGAAGAGCTTTTTCATCGCAAAAACGAATAGTGACGGCAGCAATATACTGCATTTGGCCGTCATTAGTAGTGAAAGTGCGACTATGCTCAGATTTCCGCTGACTAGTCTGCCGGCTAGTGGTATGATGGGCCTGATTGATTCGCCGGATACTCACGGTAGAACTCCGGTGCATTTTGCAGCCCAGAAGAGAAATGCGGGTACGGTCGAGCTTTTGGCGGAATACAACGCGGATTTTAATGCAACCGATAAATAGGGAAGAACTCCGTTGCATTACGCACTTGGTCCGCAATCACTTATTCAGCTTCTTGCTCTCCTTCTTCATCGATTTCCTCCCCGTCGACTTCCTCTTCACCGACTTCCTCCGCGTCGTCGACAGCAGCAACTTTGCTCCTGAACTCCCGAACGGCTTCCTTCAAATCGCGCACCAAAGCAAAAAGGTCTCGTACTTTATTTGTCGGATTATACTCATCCTCCGGAATAGCGGCATTTTTCTTTTCAGCTTCGGTCTGAGTTACGTCCATTTCGGCCAGGAACTCTTTTCCCTTTTCACTAAACTGCTGAACGGCTTGTTTCAGAGTGCCCAGAGAATCGTCATAGGCCTTTTGAGCTGCAGCGAGAGCTTTTTCTGCGTCATCTCTTTTTTTCTTAAATTTACTTATGCGAGAATCGCGTACCTTTTCGTCATTCAACTTATCGGTCGTTTGCTTGGCAACTTCCAGGGCGTCACCGATTGCCGTAAGAGTGTCCGATACAACTTTCTTAGTTACTTCCGGGTCCAATTTGTTTTTATTGGAGGCGGCAAACATATCCTCAAACGGCTTTCTTTTGAAGTCTTTTGCTTTTTGGAAAGCGTCGATTGATTTTTTCAGCTCTTTTGCGATAATTTCAAATTTCTTAATTTCCGCGGGAGGCATCACTTCGTAAGTCTTATTTATTGCTTGTATACTTTTGGATACTGTTGCCAACAATTGTGCCAGTGCGCCAATTGCTTTCTCTTCGCTTGTCAGATCGCTTTTGACAGTTTTTCCGAAGGCTGCCGAAAGATTCGAATTCATTGTATCGCTGGCTCCTATTTTAAAGGCAGCATCAACCGAATTCATACCTGCAAAAACAAATGCTAAAATGACTGCGTAAATAATTTCCTTTTTCATTCTATGAGCTCCTCCTCTATATGTAAAGAAGTATATATGAAAATAAGTTAACAATAAGTAAAAAAAATCACTCTTCCGGTAGTTTTTTTTGCAAACGTTGTTTTATCTTTTTTGTGGTTTTTTGAATTATTTCCCGCGATTTAGAATGCACGTGTTTGGAAAATACGATGGCTGCTTTAATCTTTATTATGCAGTTTTCTATTTTTACCGCTTCGCGATTGAGTACGAGCCGGAAGAACTCCCAGCCTGATCCTGCATCGACGCTGCCGGCGAGAGATCTGCATCTTTCTGCAAAAATCAGCCAGAACGGACTTAAAAATAAACTCAGAGCCGTAAGGCTGATTAAAAATCTCACTCCGTAGTCACCTATGAGACCGACTTTAACGCCCGCGTAGGAAAGCATGAAGGAAAACTCGCCGATGTGTCCCAGCAATACGCTGATTACGAAGGACTCCTTCAGCGGAAATTTGCAAAGTCGCAGCACAAAAATATTTAAAACGGTTTTTACAAAGGTCACGAAAAACAGCGCGGCCATGATCGGCCAGATGTTGGCCAGGACAAATTTCAGATCGACAAGCAATCCCACGCTGAGAAAGAAAGTCATCAGGAGAATTTCCTCGATCGGCGCCACTCTCTCTTTTACTTGTTCATTGATATTTGAGTTTCCCAGGATTAACCCCGTAATAAAAGCTCCGAACGGCGCCGATAAACCCGCGATTTCCGCGCAGACGGCTCCGCCCAGACACAATCCCGAAATTGTCAGGGTCAGCATATCTTCGTGTTTTTTAATAAAATCCGTGAACTTGTGTATATGCCGGTGATACAGCAGAAAATAGAAACTCAGTCCGGCCGTAAATATCAGTATTGCAGCTATTTTATAAAGATAATTTTCGCCCTTAAGTGAATTTTGCCCCAGAAAATTAACGATCAACACCATGACCAAAGCCACCAAATCCTGCGCAATTAAAATTCCGAAGGTGTTTTCTTCAATCGAATCATCCCGGTTTTTCAATTTTCCCAGAGACTTAACCGTGACCGCCGTGGACGACAAAGTTACGCAGAACGTGATTAACAACATGTGATTGTGCGATATCTTTAACAAGTGTCCGACTCCGAGCACGATCACGTATATCAGAGCCGTTGAAAGAAGAGTGGAAACAACGGACGTTTTCCAAATATTTTTAATTTTTTCGAAGGATAATCCGAGTCCTATCGCAAAGAGCAAAAAAAGTATCCCCATCTCCGAAAACAGAGCCACTGTCTCTCGATTTATTATAAATTTAAATCCCGACGGCCCGAGTAAAACACCGGCGATGATGTATCCGAGAACCGGAGCATGACCCAACGACGAGAAAGTTAATCCCGTTACCGTCGCGCACAAAAGAACCGACGCAAGTTTGGTTATAGTCCAGTCATCCATATCTACACTCTGAAAATCTCAGATGTCATGATATCGCAATATACGTATATATTTTATGAATTTCTTGAAATTATAAAATCTTCGAATCAATATTTGTAAGGAAGGTTGCAAAATAGCAACAATGTTCGGGAGCAGAAACATATGAAATAGAATTGAAGCGGAAAAAAGATCCCCAAGACACGCATTGGTTGAATAATTTAGAGACGTTTTCGGCATTCTCAAAAATAACTCCCCCTTCGATAGAGGATTGACACAAAAGACGGCATCTTCAAACTCAGGCGGACGATTTCAAAAACTCTTTCACTTTTTCATTTTTATCCCGGGTCGAAAACAAAGACCGAAACATCAACCTTTCGCTGCGCATTCCCTGGGTAAGCCCGACGTTTTGCGCCAGATTTATCGCTTCCTTAATCAGTCTCAGACTCAAAGCGGGTTTTTCGGCAATGGAACGCGCCAACTCTGTGACGCCCGAAATCAGACCGTCGTTCGACACGACTTCAGACACGATTCCGAGCTCTTTGGCCTCGGTTGCCGACAAGAAATTCCCGGTCATAATGATTCTGCTTGCCAATTTCGAACCGACTATTCTCGTGAGCATCTGTGTTCCGCCCATTCCCGGCATAATCCCGAGATTAACTTCCGGGAATCCGAATTTGGAATTTTCGGTCGCGACGATTATATCGCACATCAGCGCCAACTCAAATCCTCCGCCGAGAGCATACCCGGAGACGGCAGCGATGGTCGGAATTTTCACCCGCGCGACGCTTTCCCATTGATAATCAATAAAATCCTCCTTCAAAGCGGATTCGCAGGAATGCCGATCAATTTCTGCAACATTGACTCCGGCCGCAAACGCTCTGCCTTCTCCGGTTATTATCAGGACATTTGCTTTTTGTTCTATGTTACTGATTTTTTCACCAATTTCCCGGATAAGGTCAGACGACAGCGCATTCATTTTCCCGGGATTATTCAAAGTGAGGACAGCAACCGAATCTTCAACGGACAATTTAGTGAGCATGATGACTGCCTGCCTTTGCACGAACCCGTTCCTCCACGGATTTTATTTTTTGATAAACTTCGCCTTCGGACATTTTTATACCGGCCTTCCGAAAATCGGCCAGAAAGCGATCAACCATTTTTCGATCGTCCGGAGTCGCTAAATAGGATAGAAGCAGCTCCCGGACGTACTTATTCAGAGCATTGTTTCGGTAACCAAGTCTTCCCCCCGCCCATTTTGCAAGGATTTTATTGCGACGAGCCGTTATAAAAAAACGTGCCTGAAGCAATTCAACCAATTTTGATTCGCAGGACGATTTATTGAAAGAAAACATCGGCATTTCGCACCTCACCGCAACTACTGCTGACCCAGGATATTACAGACCGAAACAAGATTCAATGTAACAGTGACTGTATTTTTGAGTAGCGAATAAAAATATCGGAAGTGTTGCAACATACCTGCAAACGCGATGATTAACCTAATAATCTTAATCACTAACACGTAACAAACATGGTTATTGATTTTCTTGACATTACATATATAATAAATTTTATAAATAAAATGAAGGTATTATAAATAAAAAACAATATAAATGTTACTTTTTTTATACAAACAATTTTAGGAAAAAGAAATCAACTACTATCGCCTAAAGGCGATAGTTTGGGGTTCCGCTTGCAAAGCGGCTAAAGAACATTTGGCTTTTATCATTTTTGTGATCTTATTTTTCTGCCTTATGATCTAACCGTCAC
>JAISCG010000047.1 GCA_031265715.1 Holosporaceae bacterium
AATTTTTTGTCGAGCTGCACCGGGGTGACGGCATTTCTTCCGCCGGCTCTGAAAAAAGCTTTTTTGAAATTTTCGTGTGCCGTCGATTCTTTGCAGCAGGCGAAAACCGTTCCCAGCTGGCATCCGACGGCCCCCAGTTGCAGCAGGGACGCGATGAACTCTCCCCGCAGAATCCCTCCCGCAACAAAAATAGGATACCCCGCCATGTTCAGCAGTATTTCCTGGATTAAAACCGTCGAGGACAGCGGACCGACGTGCCCTCCGGCTTCGCTTCCCTCGAGAATCAGAGCGTCGACGCCGTTTTTGAATAATCTTTTGGCAATCGATTGCGCCGGAGCAAACGCCAGCGCCTGCATCCCGTAGGAGCGGATTTTTTCGATCAGCGCTTTATCCGGAATCCCGCCGGCCAAAATCAGGTGAGAAATTTTCTTTTCGCCGCAAACTTCGATGAGATCATGCAATTTCGGATTCATCAGGATGATATTTACGCCGAAATTGTGCTGCGTCTTTTTTTGGGTCGCCTCGATTTCGTTTTTGAGAAGATCGCCGTCCATCGCCCCGGACGCCAACACTCCGAACATGCCGGAGGTCGCCATGGCAGATACCAAATTTGATTCGGAAATCCAGGTCATCGCCCCGCCGATCAACGAATATCGAGAGCCCAGAATTTTTGATCCGCGTTCCATCAGTTTTAAAATTTTCATTTTTCCAATCCGCAATGTTTATGTAATATTACTATTGATTCGGATAAATTGTTACCGGAAATAATTAAATTAATTCGATAATCGGCGGCGGCAAATCCGAAAGTTTCTATTTTTTCGGATTTTAGGACGTTGAGCAAATTTTCCCCCGCCTCCGGAGAAACGGACGACCCGATCACGCTGATGCGCGCCAGCGAATGTCGCGACACCACCTGCCGGACATTTTTCACAAAATCGCAATTTTTCAGCAGGTTGACGGCGGTTATGTTTTTTCTCTTATCCAGAAGAAAATCGGTTTTTCCCGGGGCGCCGCCCTGCACGATTTCCGCGCTTATATAATTTTTCGCCAAAAAATCCGCGACGGCTTTTTTATCTCCGTCGTGAAAAACCCTTATTTGAGAAAGGCTCGGCGTTATCGCGAGACCCCGGAAATCCCTCGGGGGAGTTTTCGCGGAAATGATCGTTCCGCCGTTATCCACAAAACTTGACGCAACCCGAATAATCACGTTTTTTTTCATGGCGTAGTCCACCGATTGCTCCTGGAGAATTTTTGCCCCCTGGGACGCCATTTCCAACATTTCATAGTAATTGATGCTGTCGATCAGTTTTGCTCCGTGATACAAGTTCGGATCGACGGTGTACACTCCGTCAACGTCGGAATATATTTCGCACAGATCGGCGTTGACGGCCGAAGCGACAGCAACCGCAGTGAGATCGGATCCGCCTCTTCCCAACGTCGTTACACGATTTTCGGGGCTTACTCCCTGGAATCCGCAGATAACGGGGATGATTCCGTTTTCCATGTCGCGCCTCAGATTGGACGGGTCAACTTCCCGAATAACGGCGTGTCCGTAATTATCGTCGGTGAGTATCGGCACCTGCCAGGACGAATAGGATCTCGCCCGAAGTCCGAGATTTTTCAGCGAAATAGCCACCAGCCCAGCGGTAATCAATTCCCCGGACGATACCACGTAGTCGTATTCCGGATCTCCCTCGCAGGCATTCAGATTGCGAACGTAGCCGACAAATTTGTTGGTAACTCCGGCCATCGCCGACACAACCGCGGCGACGCTGCGCCCCGAATTGTACCGGCGAGCAATGATGTCGGCAACATTTTTTATTCTCTCCGGAGTCGCCACGGAAGTTCCGCCAAATTTTTGCACCGTACAGACCAAAAAAACCTCCGACGTCTATAATTTCGGTAATTTAATAAAATTAATCAACTCTCGAAGCTCCTGTCTGGCCGCAACATGAGATATGTTGAGCTGCTTACCGGATTTTTCGAGATCAGGCAGAGTCAGTCCCGATAAAAACAACTCTTTGAAAATGACGCGCTCGCAAAATCCCGTCCCCAGACGAAACCCGATTCTTTTGGAAAGCGCCTCCAGCACAACGCTTATGTCGCGTTTATTCTTGGTGTATAAAGTCGTGAGGCGATTTCTGATAACAATCCAATCGATGGGCTTCTCCCCTCTTCTCGCGCGCTCTTTCCTCTGATTCCAGACCGTTTCCGCATAGATGCTCGGTCTGAACATCTTTGCGTCGCTGTGGGATGTTTTTACCAGCACATCCAGATCCACAAAGCTGTCATTCATCGGAGTGATCAGCGTGTCGGCGTAGGAATGAGCCGTCTGCGACAGAGCAGTATCGTTCCCGGGAGTGTCAATTATAATGAAATCTCGATGCTGCAATTTTTCCATTGCATCGGAGAATGACTCCGCATCCAGAGATCGCGCTTTTTCCCGGTCGTTATTTTCGCTTCCGTGAATCGCGATGTGCTCGGGCAATTCCAGATTACCGTCGGCGTTTTTTCTGAGTTCGAAATATCTGGTGAAAGTCCCCTGCCGGGCGTCAACGTCAATCGTTCCCACCCTGAAACCGTTGTTTAACAGATACGCAGCGATATGCATGGCCACGGTCGATTTTCCGGTGCCTCCCTTTTCATTTCCGAGAACAATAACATAAGGCCTCACTTTGTATCTCCCTGTTGCAGAAACAACTAACATTATGGCATTTGTCGGAGCAACAGTCAC
>JAISCG010000071.1 GCA_031265715.1 Holosporaceae bacterium
TATTCGCTTTTTCCGTGATTAATTTTATCGGAATGGCGGTTGCAAGTTTTGTGTGCAAGTCGGTGAAGCCGATAAATTTCTCGCTGAAATCGAAATTTAATTTCGGGATAAGCGATAATCTGAAAAAAAAGTGCATTTTTCTGATTAAAAATACGGATACGAGGTTGTATCAAAAATGTTATCTGTTCATTGCCAAAAAAAGCGGATAGAAATTTATGCCTGCCGGTAGCGTTCTGTTGATGATTATACTGATTCCGTTGCTCGGAGGATTTTATATTTTCCGAACGGATGAAAAAGATTTTTCGGCTGACATAAAATCGGCGTCCGTGTGGACGGCGGCCTTCGCATTTTTGATGTCGCTGATTTTATTTTTTTCGGCAAAGGAGAATTTTTCGTTTTTCGATATTCCTTTTTCGGCAAACGGTATTTCCGTTTACATGATTGCTTCGACAACTCTTTTAATTTTAATCGGAGTGGTTATCGGCTGCGACGAAATCAAAAGCAACGTTCGGCAATTTCACGCTTTGTCGCTGTTTCTGGAGTCGCTGCTGGTGATGCTGTTTTCGACCGCGGACATTTTTGCATTTTACATTCTTTTTGAATTGATTCTGCTGACGGCTTTTGTGCTGCTCGGAGTATTTTCGAAAGACTCCGTTTGCGCGTCCAAATTTTTTGCAGTGCTGTCCGTCGGAGCGATTTTTCTGCTCTGCGGTGTGGTTTATCTGGCGGAAACAACCGGAATTACCGAAACGGATGTTTTGATAAAATATGCTTTTACCGAAGAACAGCGAAACATTATATTTACGATGTTTTTCATCGGATTTGCACCCCAGGCCGCGCTGTTTCCTCTGCACATTTGGTTGCCGGATTCCTACGCAAAACCTCCAATATCAGTTTCTGTTATTTTCGCCGGAATATTATCGAAAATCGGAGTTTTCGGAATGCTGACGATACTTGTACCGCTCACAAAAAGTACGGATCCGATTGTGCAGAAATATATTTTTATCGGAGCGATAATCACAATCGGATACGCAACTTTAGCTGCCCTCGCGCATCGAAATGTAAAAAGAATTACGGCTTATATTTCAATCAGTTACTCGGCAATTATTGTATCGGGAATTTTTTCTTATAATGTGGAGGGAATATTCGGAGCTTTTTTTAACATGACGGTTCACGGTTTTATCGTTTCCGCCCTGTTGGTGACTTTCAGAATTATTGAAAATCATTTCGGAACGCAAAATAATGTGAGCGGAGTTTCTGCCGCCCTTCCGAATTTTTCAAAAACGGCGTCGATACCGATGTTCGCCGTTATTTCCGTTCCGCTGCTGCCGTGTTTCGTCGGAAATTTTCTGATCATATCCGGAAATTTCAACAAACACGTATTTTTATCTTCGATTTTATGTTTTCTGATTGCATGCAGCGTGTTTTACGGATTGAAAATGCGCCACGACATATTTTTCGGAGAGAGCAATCGAAAAAAATCAAAACTGAGCAACGTTGAATGCCTGTGTTTGTATCCCCTTGTTTTATTTGTAATAATAGCAGGCGTTATTCCGGATAAATTTTTTTGTTTTGCAAAAGACGAGTTGTTTAAAATTTGCCGCGCGGAGTCCGAGTCATGATCAAAAATTTTCTGCCGGAATTTTTGCTGTCGATGTACATAATTGCAGCGCTGATTTCACGGAAAGCCCGGTTGCCGAACGGTTCGCTGATATTTATTGCGGCGATTCCGGCCTGTTGTTTCTGCGAAGAGTCGGCGAAGACGAATTTTCTTCTGCACAATGTTACGCTGCTGAAAATTATGCTGTTGCTCGGGGGATCCGTAATTTCCCGGCTCATGAAAAATGACTCTTTCGAAAACCGACTTTTGATGACCTGTTCGATTTTGGGATCGTTACTCGTTGTTTCCGCAAACAATTTTATATTGCTGTTTTTTTCGGTGCAATTGATGATAATTCCCGCCTGTCGATTGATCGGCCGGGACGATCCCGGTTTTCGCCGAATTTTTTTTCTGTCATGCATTCTGCGTTCGCTGCTTCTCGCGGCGGCGATCGGTTTTATATATTTTTCTCTGAAAGCGACGAGCTTCGGTGATATCAGATATTTGATTTCATTTTCCGAGATCGATCAAAATTTCCTGCTGCTGTCGATCCTGATTTTGGCGTCGTTACCGCTGAGATTCGGATTCTCTCCGGAAAATTCTTTCGCGTTTCGAATTCTTCGGGAAAAAATTTCGAACGCCGCACTTATATATTGTGTGGCGTATCCGGCTGCTTTGATCGTTTTTTACAGAATAACGGCGAATGTTTTCGGAAATTTCGGCGGAAGAAATTTGCTCCTGTCGGCCGGATTAATTCTGTCTGCTTCGGCCGCAGTGCAATTGCCGTTCCAAAATAATCTGAAAAAAATCATAGCCTGCGCCGTTACGAGTCATGTCGGAACAATTTTTATGTGCTGCGCATTTCCCTGTTACAACAGCGCGAATGCCGTCATATTTTCGACAGCGTCCGAGATGATTTCGTTGCTCGGAATTTTTGTCCTGCTCGATGAAGTAAAAAAAAACAAATATTCGGAAATCGAAAATATTCAACATCTGAATTCGTTGCAGAATCGACATCCGATTTTAGCGCTGTCGATTTTTGCATTATTTCTGTCGCTTTTCGGATTTCCCCCGTTTTTGGGATTCCAAAGCAGATTTTATCTTTTCTCCGCCATGGTCGAAAATTTTTCGATGCTGATGATTTACGCCGCGACATTAATACCGAATTTAATTTGCATAATAAAAATATCGGAAGCGCTTTGGTTTAAAAAAAATAATGATATTTTTATTTTTGATGAAGGCACGGGGAAAATAACGGGTTTTCTGGCGAGTCTGACAATCATTGCAATTCCGATCATTTTCATGATGCTGCAAACCATAAACAATTACATGTATTTTACGTAAATAAAATTTTTCTCAAATTTCTTGCTAAAGTTTTAGGATGTGATATCTTGAATTGGCAGTTGTGGTATCGGTGATGAGGATATTCTTCGTTTGTTCTTCAAATTCAAAGTCGAAGAGTGCTTTTCGTTTTATGGTGAAGCAGTACGGTCAGGCAGACATAGATAAAGCGGATTGCATCGTTGTTCTTTCCGGGGACGGCATGGTTTTGCGGGCTTTTCATGAAAATTACGCGCGAAATCTTCCGATTTTCGGGATGAATCGCGGCGTGCTCGGTTTTCTCACGAATAAATATTCGAAGGAAAATCTCGAGGAAAGAATTCAAAAAGCCTCTCGTGTAAATTTTCATCCGCTGCGGGTGATCGTTGAAAAAAGAAGCGGAGAGATTCTTTCGGATATCGCAGTTAACGAGGTGTATTTGCTGAGAGAAACGCATCAATCCGCAAAAATCAGCATAACGGTGGACGGTATTTTGCGAATGAAGGAGTTGGTTTGTGACGGCTTGATATCGGCAACTTCCGTCGGCAGTACGGCCTACAATTATTCCGCTTCCGGGCCGATAATTCCGCCGGGATCGAATTTGCTGGCGATTACGCCGATCAGTCCTTTTCGTCCGAGAAACTGGCGCGGCGCGCTTCTTTCTTCCGACGTCGTGTTGGATTTTTATATCAATGACAATGCTCGGAGGCCGGTGTGTGCCGTTGCAGATTATGTTGAATTTCGCCAGGCGCTCAAGGTTCGGGTTTTCGAAGATAAGAATATGACTCTCACTTTATTGTTGGATGAAGACAATTCTATCAACGAGAAAGTTCTCGGCGAGCAATTTGCCGCTTGATTTTTTAGCGTGATTTTGCTATCATCCCTCTTCGAAGACAGTGGAGTTTTGTTATGGCAAAGTCAGCGGCGATGACCGTAAAAATGTTGAGCACAGCCAATACCGGTTTTTTTTATGTGAAAAAAAGAAATCCGCGTAAGCAGCCGGAAAAAATGGAAATGAAAAAGTATGATCCGGTTGTTCGCAAGCATGTGCTTTTTAAAGAAGCGAAAATTAAATAATTTATGATGGGAGAGAGATATGGCCAGACCTACCTATAATCCGAGCAGATTGATTCGTAAACGCAGACACGGATTCAGAGCGAGAACTGCCGCCGGAGGTCATGTTTTAAAGGCAAGAAGAGCGAAGGGACGCGCTCGGTTATCTGCCTGACGTTGATTTACGTTGAAAAAAGATTTTAGAATCAAAAAAAGAAGAGATTTTGTGAGGGCCTCGCAGTCCGGATTCTGTTACAGATCCGGATCCGTGGTGGTTCAGTGTATTTTTAGCGGAGCGGAAAACTACAGAGTCGGATTCACGGCTTCGCGCAGAGTCGGAAATGCCGTTGCGAGAAATCGCTGCAAACGCAGGATGCGCGCTGCGGCCGATATCGTGTTTAGAGATCTCGGTTTCGCCGGAACGGACTATGTTCTGATCGCGAAAAAGTCCGTCCGCAGCGTAAAATGGGATAATCTTGTGGGCGAAGTTACCGCCGCGGTGCGTTATCTGAATAATAAGGTCTCGAAATGCAGAGAATCTTGATATTTCTAATTCGTATTTATCAAAATGCCGTTTCCCCCTATCTGAGAGCGCAGTGTAAATTTTATCCGACGTGCTCGGAGTATGCGATTTTATCCCTGAAAAAATACGGATCGTTTCGAGGGCTCATGAAAACGATCGTTCGGCTGCTAAGGTGCAATCCTTTTTCACGCGGCGGCATTGATTTTCCCTGAACGACCGCATAACCCCATTATAACTCTGCCGGTTCCATTTTATCAAGAAAAATGAGTTTGTTTTTTGGAGACGCAGGCTGTACGCTTGCTGTTTTTTTAGGGGGAAACGCGCAATTACTTGAAAATTAAGGAGATTTTCGAAAAAAATTGAAGCTTCTTCCCTCCTCCGGAAAAAAACCTGAACTTGAAACAACGGTTGAGAAAAAACAGTTGCAAGTTTTTATCAAAAGATGTATAAGGGAGCGGTTGAAGAAGATGCGGTATCTTCTTAGTATTTTAGGCATTCGGTAAGGTATGAATCTTTATGAAAATGTTTTTATAGGTCGTCAGGATTTGTCCCAGCAGCAGATGGAAGCTCTTGGGGTGAGTCTGTGTTTATTTATTACTCAAAACGGTGGCGAAGTTGTTCGCAGCGAGTATTGCGGGTTCAGATGGTTGGCCTATCCGGTTAAAAAGAATCGCAAAGGACATTATTATGTAATACAGATGAAAGCCGGCGGAACTTTAATCGCCGAGCTGAATCGTATCATGAGAATTAACGAAGATATTATTCGTTGTTTGGTTGTTCGGGTTGATAGATTTTCTGATCATGATAACTTGATTTCCCAGGCTAAAACGTTTGGCGATGAGTTTGGTGCAACAAAAGACGTCGGATATCGCAACGCCGGAAACAAAACAATAGTCACAGAGTCCGAAAAAGAAGCGGAAATTGCATAGGAAAATTCGGGAGTAGAGATGAGAAACGAAAAAAAAGATACTAGGAATAAAGATAAGCCTTCTTGGAAAAAGAATAATTTTAAAAGGAAAACCTGTCCTTTTGAGAGCGGGGCGTTGAAAATCGACTATAAAGATCCTCGCACTTTGCAGAAATTCACCTCGGAAAGAGGAAAGATCATGCCTTGCAGGATATCCATGGTTTCCGCCAAAAGGCAGAGAGAGCTTGCGATCGCCATTAAGAGAGCGAGATACCTCGCGTTGCTTCCGTACGTTGCCGACTAATTTTTGACGAATGTAGGCGCAGTTACTAATAGCACATGCGCCTTTTTTTCTTTGCATATTTTTAGTAATCTCGTATAGTGCCCTATAGGGGTGTGTTTTTCGATCTCGGTACTGTATTTCCGGGATTATTCTGTCTGTGTATGTGATGAGGTGTTTCATGTTACAAAACGATAAAAAAAACAGAAGAGCAGCACTGCTGATGTGGTTTGCGGTGCTGGTGTTATTTTTCTACCAGTTTATCGCGAGATCCGCGTTCCCGACTGTGCTGACAGAGCAATTTATGCAATATTTTAAAACAGACGCAACCGGGATAGGAGTTTTAGCCAGTTGCTATTATTGGATATACACATTCATGCAGATTCCTGCGGGTATATTCGTGGATAGAATCGGTTTCAAAAAAATTGCCGTGGTTAGCACGGTGATGTGTGCCGGGGGAGTTCTGTTGTTCGTTTCAACATCCAATTACATTGTTGCCGGTTGCGGCCAGGTAATGCTCGGATTCGGGTCATCGTTTGTGTTGATGCTGGCACTGAAAATAGTTTCAATTTGTTTTCCGAGCAGAGAAGTCGCCATGAAAAGCTCCCTGACGATGGCTGTCGGTTGTTCCGGCCCGGTTATAGGCGGTCCTGCGGTGGCAGTTTTGGTGAGACATTTCGATTGGATCAGCGTGATGAAGGTATTTGCAATATTCGGATTATTTGGAGCGATTTTGATCGGAATTATTATGAAAGAGAGCGAATCTTCCGGAAGTCGGCAGAAGGAAAAATCCATCTTTGAATCTCTGAAAATGATCATGACTTCGCGTCAAATTTGGATATTGTCGCTGTATTCGATGGCGCAGTACGCTCCTCTGAGTGCGCTCGGAGATTTGTGGGGAGTGTCTTTTTTGAAAAAAGCCTACGGGATTGACTCTGCAACGGCATCTTTCGCAAATAATATGCTCTACGTGGGGATGGTGGTCGGTTCGCCGTCATTCGCTTACCTGGCGGGAGTTTTAAACAGCTACAAAAAACCCATGGTTATCGGAATAATCGGAGCAACGGTAAGTTTTGCAATCATGTTGGTGTGTACGGGATTGCCTCTGGAAGCTGCGTTTTTCCTGTTTTTTACCACCGGATTTTCCTGCGGTGCGACGCTCGCCTATCCTCTTTCGATGATGATGTTTCCGCCCTATGTCAGAGGCACGGTTTCCGGATTTGTAAACACGATATGCATGACCAGCGGAATAGTTTTGATGCCGTTGGTGGGGTATATTGTGAACCGGTCATGGGACGGCACCGTCGAAAACGGAGTAAACGTGTACAGTGTTAATGATTTCAGGATCGGATTAACGTCGGTCTTGGTGTTTTTGGCGGGAGGAGTGCTGCTTTCTTTCCTAATAAAAGACAGATCCCCCGGAGAAAGCGTCGAAGAAACACAATAATTTTCCCCGACAGCTCACCCGTTCAAGCGTGGCTGACTTCCGCTAAGGGTGAGGGTTTCTGCATAACCTGAGGAAATTTCGATCGGCATTCCCTTGCCGCCCGTCGCATTAGATTAGGCGTTTCATCTTGCCATTGCGAGCGGGGCGAAGCGATCCGGGGCTAAAATTCAGGCGAACGATTAAATGAGACGGGTGGTAAGAGGCTGCAGTGAAAAAATTCCGACTTGTCTTCACAGATAACAAACGTTAATATTCAAACGCAGAAGCGGGGGTGTGTTTTGTGAGTGTCAGTGGTGTTTTTCGAAAAACAGCGTTTTTGTTTCTTGTGTATTTTTCCGTAAAAATCAATGCGTTAGAGTGTGATGCCGTCTATGTTGTGAATCTTAAAAATGATTCGGATCGTCCCGAAAAAATAAAAAATCAACTGAATAAATTTGATATTAAATTTCAATTTTTTAAAATAATAGACGGATCTGATATTAATATTGTAAATATAGAAACAGGAATAACGGAGGACAAGAGACATTTTCACGAAAATTGCCGCGGGTCGGTCAGATATTCCGTGCGTGGCGATCAGGTGGAATTTAAATACAGTGCCGGCACTCGCAGAATTCTCGACGGCGAAGAATTAAGTCATATCCTGAGTCATCTGAAAATTATCCGTGATATCGTGAGGAACAACTATAAAAAAGTTATAATTTTTGAAGATAAAATTTTTTTCGAAAAGAATTTTTCAAGAGATTTGAAAAAGACTCTGAAAAATGCTCCCGACGATACCGACATGTTGTTTTTGGACGTTGGAGTTTATCACAATTGTTCTTCTTCTCCCCATTTTATCAGCCCGGGAGAACTCCTGCGATGTTTTGAGCGACTCTATCCGAATAATGAATATATCGTAAGACTCAACAGCGAAAACGGAGGAGTTTTCGGTTCCCACGCCTATGTCGTAACTTTTGACGGAGCAAAAAAAATTCTCAAAAATTCCGCCGTCATCCAATGGCCTGTCAAAGATCATATCATGATGATTAAAGGTGTTTCGCGCTACGCAGCCAGAAAAAAAATTGTATACGTCAACGACGAAAAATCCGAAAACGGAGATAAACAATGAAAAAATTGCTCCTTTTATTTGCGATTGTATGTTTTCCGGCCGAAAATTCACAAAAAACGGAAGCCTATGATATTGTCTATGTTATAAATTTAGACAGGACTCCGGAGCGTTTCGAAAAAACAAACGATCAGCTTTGCAAAAGCGGGATAAAGTGCCTGAGGTTCAGTGCAGTTGACGGATACCTCGTGAAACTTTCCGATCAATCATCCGGAGAAGTTATTTCCGGAAAAGAATCCGGTGAAAAAATAAAAAAATATTTTCGCGAAAAGCATCCGGTGTTATATCGCGTAACCTACGGCGGAAAATATAAAAGCGCCGAGTTCGATTTGTTCGTAAAATACAGAAGATTCAGCGCGGGAGAAATCGGAGTTACCTACAGTCACAGAGCGATTTGGGCTGATGTTGTGAAGAATAATCGTCAAAATGTTGTGGTTTTTGAGGACGACGTAATTTTGTCGGAAAATTTCAAAAAAGATTTGGAAGAGTTAATTCATAATATTCCCGAAGATGCAGATATAACTTTTATCGGAGTCGGTAGGCGACCGGATAAAAGAATTTCCTATCCGAATATCGATAATATTTTTCGAAATTTTGATCATGTTCCCGGAAACGATGTGGTGGCGAAAATCCAACCGACAAATTTCGTCTACGGAATGTACGCATATATAGTAAGCGCAAAGGGAGCTAAAAAACTTTTGGAACTCACGAATCGCAGTGAATATCAGGTTGATGATATCATTTTTCAGCAGGGCGGCATAAATAAGGGAATTATCAAAGCCTACGTTGCGAAAAAGAAAATGTGCTATCCGGATTGCACAAATTCCGAAATTAGAAAAATGGGACGTTCCTTCTGATTTATAAAAATGTTACAATTTATCCGAAATAAAAATATTCGGAGTAGATGTATGAAAACAATTGTTTTTTGTGAGTTGGTGGCGTTGTTGTTTTGTACCGCGTGCGATCCCGTGACCATAGCTTTTGGCGGAACGGCCCTTGCCGGAGCAACTTCAGTCCGGAATCAGGAGGGAATTACGGGGAGTATTTCCGATACGAAATTGCAGAGCATGGTAAATCACGCTTTGTTTAAGGAAGATAAAGAGCTTTTTAATAAGGTCGAATTGTCGGTAAAACACGGAACGGTCGTCGTTATCGGATATGTGGACGAGGAATCTCAGCATGACAGAATAATGGAAATAGTGAAAAGCGTAAAAGGAGCAACCGAGGTCTATGACGAAATAAAAGTACAGGAAGCTCCGCGGGCCGCCGATCTGGCAAAAGATGCAGGTATAACGTCGCGGGTAAAATCCGCATTGCTTTTTGACGGCAACATAGCGTCGTTGAACTACGATGTCACAACGGTAAAGGGAGTAGTTTACATCTGCGGAACGGCTCAATCAAAATACGAAAGAGACGTTGTTTTTAATCAAATCAGAACCACCTATGGCGTTAACAAAGTTGTCTCTTACATAAAAATAAACGGTAAAAACAGTAAGGAAAGCAATTAGTGCAGGCCAACATAGAAACGGTTTCGTTCATCGGGATTTCTGCAATAGGAATAGACGTCCAGATTCAGATGCTGAACGGGCTTCCGGCTTTCACGATTGTCGGATTGCCGGATAAAACGGTGGCGGAGTCGCGGGAGAGAATAAGGGCGTGTCTTTTTTCGATGGGAATTTCTCTGCCCGCCAAAAGAATTACGGTAAATCTGGCGCCGGCCGATGTTCAAAAAGAAGGAAGCCACTACGATCTTCCCATTGCGTTGGCTCTCCTGGCTGCAATGGAAATAATTCACCGGGATGACGTCGCCGATATCATTGCCGTCGGAGAACTTTCTCTCAGCGGAGCGGTGACGAGGGTGCCGGGAGTTTTGCCGGCGGCGATTTATGCAAAATCCAAAAATAAGGCGATTGTGTGCCCGGAAGAATGCGCGCAGGAAGCTCTCTGGGCCGGGGAAAATTCCATATTGGCTCCGAAAACATTGCTGTCTCTGGTGAATCACTTTAAAGGCGAGCAGATTTTACCGAAAATTACGACACAGCCTCCGGATCTCAGCAAACATTCCTCCGGTTTCGGCTGTTTCAGCGATATAAAAGGACAGTTGATGGCAAAGCGGGCGATGGAGATTGCCGCCGCCGGAGCGCATAACATGCTGATGCTCGGGCCTCCGGGAGTCGGAAAATCTTTGTTGGCGTCCAGAATTCCGAGTATTTTGCCGCCCATAACACCGGAAGAAGCTCTGGAAGTTACGATGATTCACAGCATCGCCGGACAAATCACAAAAATCGGCCTGATTACCGAGAGACCCTACCGGGCTCCGCATCATTCGTCTTCGCTTGTGGCGCTGGTGGGCGGAGGAAGCGGCGCGAAACCCGGAGAAGTTTCTCTGGCTCATCGCGGGATATTATTTTTGGATGAGTTGCCGGAGTTTTCCCGCCAGGCTCTGGAATCTCTGAGGCAACCTCTTGAAGCGGGAAAAATCACCATCGCCCGGGCCGATAATCACGTGACATATCCGGCCAGAATTCAGCTGATCGCGGCAATGAATCCGTGTCGCTGCGGATACATGGGAATCTCCGGCAAGGAGTGTAATCTTGCTCCGAGGTGCGGCAGTGATTATTTGCGAAAAATATCCGGGCCGATGCTGGACAGAATCGACATATTTATTGATGTTCCGGATGTGAAAGTTTCGGATTTCGCGCAAAACAAGGAGGATATCGAAAAATCGTCGTTTATTAAAAACAGAGTTATAAAAGCGCGAAAAATTCAGTCGGAACGCTACAAAAATCTCGGATTTGCGACAAATGCCGAGGCCAACGGACACGAGCTGGAGCATCATCTGTCGAAACCCGCCGTGGAAATTCTGCACAAATGCATTGATCTTGCAAAAATTTCGGCGCGCGGATATTACAGAATTATCAAATTGGCTCGAACATTGGCAGACACGGAAGGATCCGACTCCGTGGGATCGGATCACGTTTCCGAGGCTCTGAGCTACAGGAGAATTACCTGAATTCTTCCCGTAGCGTTCGGTCAAAAGTTAAGGATTTGCTTATTTTTGACCAGCACGAAAAGCTTTCCCTAAAATTTCAAATATAGGGGCCATTCTGGCGATTGCTCCTTTCAAAATGGCAACGTTTGTCTTTGGTTTTTCAGCCTCGGCCTTCACTTCGAGATATATCTTTTCCGCATCTAAAAAGTGTGTCTTAACTTCATTTTGTATATTAATGGTTGCTCTCCGCTCTACATCCGACTGAGCCACCTGGCCATTTGCAACAGCGACGGCTTCTTTCATATCTTCGTTATCTTCCTGCAATGCATCATAATTTTCCCGCAGCACTCTGTGGTTCTCCTGCAAATCTGCATGTTGTGCGGTCAGGTCATCGTGCTTTTTATTTAAATCCTGATGTTGCGTTGTCAGATCATCGTGCCTTCCATTTAAATCCTGATGTTGCGTTGTCAGATCATTGTGCTTTTTATTTAAATCCTGAAGTTGCGTTGTCAGATCATTGTGCTTTTTATCTAAATCCTGATGTTGCGTTGTCAGATCATTGTGCTTTTTATCTAAATCCTGATGTTGCGTTGTCAAATTGTTGAGCTTATCCAATGTTTCGTTATGTTCCTTGAGAAAAGTCTCGAGTGCAGCGGCAAGCGCTCCTTTTTGATGTCCCAAGTCTCCTATATTTTGTCCCATCCCCTTTAGCGTATTGTCAATAGTGATGATAAGATTATTATCTGCGGCAGAAAGATGCTGTTCCGGCGTTCCCGGTTGTCCGTTTCCCTGTGCCGCCGCAGCTTTTTGTGCCGCTGCCGCAGCTTTTTGTGCTGCCGGTGCAGCTTTGGGGCCCGCTGCTTCCGTCGAATCGAACTGCGTTACTCCTGAAAAAACAACCACAACCGCCACTAAAATACTTTTCTTCATCATTTATCTCCCTGTTTATACAAATCTGACTGAACCGATCAATCATTGTGACTTTAGTCCACAACAAATTAAAATAGTGTCAATTTTTTGTTTTTTTTGGAGATGATATCGAAAAAAATCTATCTTACGTCCGAAATGCTCATATTTCGTATTCGGGCAATGTTGAGTTTATGTTGCTCATAGGTTTTTGCGAAGGCGTGCTTTCCCTCGCCCTCGTACACAAAAAACAGATTGTCCGTTTCCTGCGGATGCAGCACGGCAATTATGCTTTCTCTGCCGGGATTGGCTATGGGGGTCGGAGGAAGTCCTTCATACACATAGGTATTGTAGGGATCATCGATGGTTAACTCACTGTATTTCAGCGCATGTCCCAAAACTTCTCCTTTTTTATGAGCGTATATTGCGGTGGGGCAGGATTGTAATTTCATTTTGATCTTCAACCGATGAAAATAAACCCCGGCAATTATTTCCCTCTCTATATTGGTCTCTTTTTCCACGATGGACGCCAGCGTCAAAACCTCGTCGGGAGTTTTCAAAATGCATTTTTCGGATCTTTTAGGCCACTCTTTTTTGATAAACTCGCGCATAGCCTTCTGAGCCGTCCTGATTATTTCCTGTTTTTGGGTGGGATATTTAAAACAGTATGTGTCCGGCAGAAGCGATCCTTCCGGAGGGATTTCCGTTACTTCGCCGAGCAAATCTTCATTTTTGTTCAGTCTCTCCATAAATCGGACGACGGAAAAACCTTCCGGAATCGTGATTTTATGTACCACGACTTTTCCGGAAGCGATTATTTCTATCGCATCGAACAGAGAAATGTGCTCGGTTAAAACATATTCTCCGAATTTCGCGGCATGTCCGAAAAATTTCATAATTTTTACGAGAATTTTTGCGATCACAAAATCATCGGCGATGTTTTTTTCGGTCAATGCGCGGGAAAAGCCGTCGTCATCCGTACGCTCCGCCAGAAAATTTCGCTTCGGTACATAATTCGATTTTTTATGCAGATGTCGGACGAAAAACGTCGTCGACAGCAAAAAAAATCCGACCAGGAAACCGACAATCTTGTTCCTACTGCTTCTTTGCACTTAATTACTCAAAACTACTCAAACTTTTTAAATACCAAACTCGCGTTCGTTCCGCCGAATCCGAATGAATTCGACATGGCAAAGGCCACTTTTCTTTCCCTCGGTTGCAGCGGAACCAAATCGACAAAAGTTTCCTCCGGATCATGCAAATTTAGTGTCGGAGGCACGACCTGATCCCGGATGGAAAGCAGCGTGAATATTGCTTCGACGGCTCCGGCAGCTCCCAGCAAATGTCCGATGGAAGATTTTGTCGATGACATCGACGTTCCGGATTTTCCCTCCAAAATTCGCTCCACAGCCCGCAGCTCTCCGACATCTCCGGGAAGAGTCGACGTTCCATGTGCGTTTATGTAATCGATCCGATCCGATGAAATTTGCGCAAAATTCAGGGCATTTTTCATGGCTCTATGGGCTCCGTTTCCGTCGGCACAGGGAGCCGTTATGTGATATGCATCGCCGGACATACCGTATCCGACCACTTCTCCGTATATTTTTGCGCCGCGTTTTTTGGCGTGCTCCAGTTCTTCAAGAACCAGTATTCCGGCTCCCTCCGCCATGACAAATCCGTCGCGAGATTTATCCCAGGGTCTGGAAGCCTCTTCGGGAGCATCGTTTCTCTTGGTGGAAAGCGCTCTTGCAGCAGCGAATCCTGCCACTCCGAGTCGACAAACAGCCGCTTCGGCTCCGCCGCACAGCATCACATCTGCCGCTCCGACCTGAATTATGCGAGCCGCATCACCGATGGCATGAGTTCCGGTTGCACAGGCAGTGACAACCGAGTGATTCGGTCCTTTCAATCCGAATCTGATGGACACATGACCGGACGCCAGATTTATCAGGCAGGCGGGAATGAAAAAGGGAGATACCCTCCTTGAACCGTTTTCGCTCAAATTAAGGGCTGTATTGTAAATGACCGGTAATCCGCCGATGCCGGAGCCCACAACGACTCCCGCTCTCTCCTTCTCCTCATCACTCATGTTACCGAGACCCGAGTCCCGCATTGCCTCGGAAGCAGCCGCGATGGCGTACAAAATAAAAGTATCCGTCCTGTTTAATTCCTTCGACGTAACATAGTCGGTCGGATTAAAGAGAACGGACGCTTTTTGTTCGACATTTTCCGCGGGAACCTGTCCGGCTATCTGAGAAGAAATATCACTGACATCAAAAGAAATTATTCGCCTGATTCCGGATTCGCAATTTAACAAACGGCGCCACGATTCCTCCACACTGACTGCCAGCGGAGATATCATCCCCAATCCGGTAACTGCCACCCTTTTCATAACAACTCTTTACTTGCACTTATTTTGTATAAACGAGATTGCATCTTTTACCGACTGAATGTTTTGTCCTTCTTCATCCGTAATCTCAATATTGAATTGCTCTTCCAACGCCATGACAAGCTCCACAGTATCCAAACTGTCGGCCCCTAAATCATCGATGAAACGAGCGTCATCGACAACTTTTGACTCGTCGACTCCAAGCTTTTCTGCCACAATCGACTTAACCTTATCAGCTATGTTTTCGCTCATATTGTTCCTTTTCTATAATGCGGCAGCAGGTTACCATAAAAATCTTCGAATTAAAAGTACGCGTCGAATTCAGAGAAAAAACGGCTATTTCTTCCTTCGCAGTTCCCCGCCGGCGTCTTCTATATATTTCACGATTTTATCGGAAATTACCGAAGCTTCCTCCTCGGTCAGAGTTCTGTTAACGGCGTCCAACGTAACGGAAATTCCGATGGATTTGTGGGTGATATCAAAATCAAAACA